>JAPMTX010000046.1 GCA_026552855.1 Candidatus Methanoperedens sp.
AATTCAACGGAAGTAGGGTTTACTTCTTGGTAGAAAGTTTGAAAGTTGAGAGGAAGTTTTATAAGGTGGTGGGGAAAATTAAACCGCCGGAATTGGGGAATTCTACACCGCCGTTGACAAAGGTTTGTTTGGGTAATATTGTAGGGTGTATTCCTCCCCAGATTACCTTTGTGTTTTCTTTAGCAATCATTGAGATTTGTATGCCATTGAATATCTGTTCTCCGGTCATTGATGTAATGCCCACACAAATTGAATCTTGTGATTCAAAATCAATTTTTTTAGCCCAATTATCTTCCAGCCTCTGATCAATTATTTTTACTTCATAATCTTTAACAATAGTTGAGGCAACTGAGAGTAGACCTAACGGTAACTGTGGATATTTATCTAATCCAGTTTTAGGGAAGATAAGAAGAACTTTATCCAAATTATCATCTCAATGAATGTATAGATAAATCTAAATATAGTAGGTACTACTTTAGCATAAATGATTGCTAGAAAAAAGGGACTTTTAATAGCTGTTGAAGGAATAGATGGTGCAGGAAAACGTACCTTATGTTCATTCATTAGAGAATTTCTGGAAACACAGGGCATTGAAGTAGTGCAGTTTGCGTATCCTGATTATTCAAGCAAGTGGGGAAAGATTATTGAAGATTATCTACAAAATAAAATAGAACTTAATATAAACGAACAATTTTTTGTATATTTTATAGACATATTAAAAGATCAAGGCAAGATTCGTGAGTTGTTAGGAGACAATAAAATTATATTAACCGACAGATATTTTTCCTCGACAGTAGCCTTTCAATGTGCAAAAGGTTTTAACTATCAAAAAGCAATTTCAATAATAGAAGTAATGGATATTATTGAGCCTGATCTAACTTTATTTATTCGGATACCTCCACAATTGGCTTTAAAAAGAAAATTTGAGCAAAAAAAATCCTTAGATAGACATGAAAAGGATATTAAACTATTAAAAAATGTAGATTACATGTACGAGAAAATGCTAAACAATGGCACACTATCTAAAAAATGGATTAAAATAGATGGAGATCAAGATTTGGAGAAAGTAGAAAAAGATATATTAAATGTTTTCGAGAAAGTTGTGACTTAATTATAAGGGAAAAGCTTATCCATTCCCCAAAATAGTTTAATTACGGGATAAATTTTGGAGGTAACAACATGGAAATCCAGACCGTGCGCCGCGTCGAACTCGTCGACATCACCGACCGCGTGCGCGCGAAGATTAAGGAGAGCGGTATAACGGATGGCATATGCGTCATATCCACGCGCCATACGACGGGCAGCATAATAATCAACGAGAACGAGCGGGGGCTAAGAGCCGATATACTGGACATACTGGAGGCGCTTGTGCCTGCGAATAAAAACTACGCCCACAACCAGATAGACAACAATGGGGACTCACACCTGCGCGCTGTCCTGCTGGGCGCAAGCGAAATAGTACCTGTCGAGAACGGACACCCGGTGCTGGGTACATGGCAGAGCATATTCTTTGTAGAGCTTGACGGACCCAGGACGCGCAGTGTAAATGTAAAAATAATAGAGGGTTAGAACGTTTCCAGTTCTCCCCTCGCGATCATCTCTGTAATCTTTGTGATATCGCCGAGCCACTTATCGATAATCGCCTCAGATTCTGATTTGATAGTACTCATGTTCGCGCCAGCCTGTGGTATAACCTGTGCGCTTGCGACCAGCGGCTGGTCTATCGGGTGACCTATCTGGGAAAGGATGCGTATGTATACGTCCTCGATGCCCGGAACCGTCTCAGCTATCTCGCTTGCCATCTGGGTGGAGAGCAGGTTGTACAGTTTCCCCACATGGTTTATCGGGTTCTTACCGCTCGTGGCTTCCATGCTCATGGGTCTGTTCGGCGTGATCAAGCCGTTGCACCTGTTGCCGCGTCCCACCGAGCCGTCATCTCCCATCTCGGCTGAAGTTCCTGTGACGGTCAGGTAAACACATCCTGTAGTCTCATCGTCCCCCGTGTTGACGAAGACCTCTACCTCACGTTCCGTATATTTCCTCGCAAGGTCGCATATCTTGTCTCTCAGCTCTTCTTTCAGGGAGAAATAATGCGACTGGTCGTCTATATATTTCCCTATCATTGCGCACGCCACTGTGAGGGTTATTTTATCTCCAGCCCTCATGCCCATTACCTTGATGTCTGTGCCTATGGCAGGCAGGTCCTTCTTAAAATTCAACACCATCTGCCGCTCTGTATTGTAGACTATCTTCTCGGTCTCGGAGAAAGGGGCATGTCCCACACCAAAAGAGGTGTCGTTGGACATCGGTGCTTTCCCGCGCCTGAAAACGCTCTGCAGGTCTGTTGAGCCTGTGCCCAGTTTGCAGTCGATGATAATATCATGTTCAGGGTTGATGTCAGGAAGATAATCTCTCAGGTACTGCTTTGCAGCTTTTACAGCCGTGGTATCCGTCGGTATCTTAGTATCCTGGAATTCCTTGGTAGCTCTTCCCACAAGGAGCACGTAAATTGGTGAGATCAGTTCTCCTCCCCTGTATTCTGGACAGGAGCGCCCTGCTACCACTTCAACCTGGTCGGTATTGTGGTGAAGTACTGTTCCGCATTTCTTGATATATTCATTGCAAAGCGCCCGGCTTACGGCTTCCGCAAAGCCGTCAGCCATGCTGTCCGGGTGCCCAACCCCTTTTCTCTCTACTATCTCAATCTCCTGTTTCTCGATCGGAGTCTGTGTGAGTTTTTCCACTCGTATGTTTCTTGCCATTCAATTACCTCTAATGGTTTTCTTCAACTGATGTTATTTTGTGTATAATAACTTTCGGTTCAGGTAAATCATCATCTTTAATAGTATGCCGGGTAAAGAGCATAAAAAATCCAAAATAATGACAATCACATCCGATTCAACACTGGAACTCCTCAAAAAACACGGCTATCACCTCGCAGGCACGCACGGCGCGGTAAAAACATGCCTCTGGCTCAATAAAAGCCTGCGGAACCAGGGAGGCTGCTACAAATCGCAGTTCTATGGCATAACCTCGCACTGCTGCATCCAGATGACGCCGACGCTTTTATGCAACCACCGCTGCCTTCACTGCTGGCGCGCTGTCGAGGCGCCTGTGAAAGTCCCGGAGAAATGGGACTCTCCCCAGGACATAGCAGAGAGCTGCCTGAAAGAACAGAGCAGGCTGGTATCAGGATACGGCGGGTCTCTGGCCATGGACAAAACACTATGGAAAGAGGCTTTTGAGCCGAAGCACGCTGCCATCTCTCTCTCAGGTGAGCCAACCCTGTACCCATACCTGCCTGAGCTGATAGAGGAATTCCATAAAAAAAACCTGTCGACCTTCGTTGTCACGAACGGGACAAATCCCGGTATGCTGGAGAACATAAAGCCGACGCAGCTTTATATCAGCCTTAATGCGCCGGATAAGGAGATATACGAAAAGGCTTGCAGACCGATCGGAGATACCTGGGAGAACGTACGCCAATCGCTTGAGGTCATAAGATGCCACAAGAGCAGGACTGCTGTCAGGATAACACTGACAAGGGGAGTGAACATGACAGCCCCTGAGGGCTATGCCCGGTTAATAGGGGCGGCTGAGTCGGATTATGTTGAATTGAAAGCCTACATGCACCTCGGATTCTCGCGAAAACGCCTGGCGCGGGAGAACATGCCTTCGCACGAGGAGGTGCTGGAGTTCTCCAGGAGAGTCGCGGAAGCACTGGGCTACAGCGTTGCGGATGAATCTAAAGGCAGCCGCGTCGTGCTGCTGTCAAAGGACGGGACAAAGGAGGAGATTGCCTGAATTATTATCCGGCTGTTCATCATACTGATAAAAATCGAACTATAACTTCGAACCAATTTGTAGCTTACATAATATTTATATAAAGTGCTGCCAGATTATAATCCATGGTGCGAAGAATTCTGACAGAACGATTAAGCAGAGCTGTATCATTGGTATCGATCCTTCTTATGCTGAGCCTGATAATCTCAGGATGCATCGGTCCTAAAAGCAGACCTGAGCAGCCTACAGGTGCGCTTCCATGCACTCCTCTGCCGGTTTCATTCTCAAAAGCCGATTATCTAATCCTGGCTCCAAAGAACCTGTTCACAGGCAGCGAAGCCTCGATAGCAATGTCTGCGTTCTCAGATGATAAACCTGTATCGCGCTGCATAGAACTCTCAGTGACAGGGAAGGATGGGAATACTACAATCCTGACCAGGAACCTGACAGGCAACAGGACTGATGCGGTCTCGTTCCACGTGCCCGCCCTGAAAGAAGGGAGCTATACGCTGGCTGCCAGGGATACAGAGGCTGGCGAAACGCTTGAAGCGCAGGTACAGGTCATAGAGGGCAATGCGCTCTTTCTTGAGACCGACAAGCCGATATACAAACCGGGTCAGACCGTTCACGGCAGGGTTCTTGTGCTGAACAACGGATTAAAACCCTTAAAGCAGGATGTTCTGGTAGAGATAACCGACGCAAAAGGTATCAAGATATTCAAGAAAAAGCTGGGAACCGGAGAATTCGGGGTCGCATCATTTGATCTCCCTCTGGCTTCCGAATTGAACCTTGGAACATGGAAAGTAACGGCAGAATCCGGCTCTTCCAGGACATCGATCGATATCAGGGTCGAGAAGTACGTCCTTCCGAAATTCAGGATAAACATGACCATGCCGAAAGACTGGTATCTGGCTGATGAAAAAATAAGTGGTTCTGTTGATGCAAGGTACTTCTTCGGGAAACCTGTCGATGGCGTTGCGGAAATCGAAGCGTCCCGCTATATCGGCATCTGGCAGACCTATGCGACGTTTTCAGCGAACCTGAAAGACGGTGCAACCGGGTTCGTCATCCCTGAGGTAGGGTATGCGGCTGGCACATACGGGGCTGGAGGTCAGGGAAGCATCATGCTGAATATCAGCGTCAAAGATACTGGCAACCATACAGAAAGGCTCACAAAAATGGTGACGGTTGCGGGTTCTTCATTCGTTATCAAGTTGATCCCTGACAGCGATGCGATTAAACCAGGTCTTCCGTTCCAGTTGCTCGTGGTGACAGGTACTCCGGACGGGAAGCCCCTTGATAAAAAAGTCGCGATAAGAGCGGTTTTTAGAGACCGTGATTACAGGCAGAGTACAGAGAACATTGAGGTCAATACAGCAGGTGGTATAGCACTTGCAGAATTAAAGACCCCGGATAATGCAACAGGGGTTTATATAGAAGCATCAAGCGATAAGGTATACGGGTCAGTGGATTTAAGCGCTGTTTATTCACCCGGCGCCAGCTACATTCATATCGTACAGGTTGGCAAAGGTACGCTGGGTGCCGGGGAAAAAGCTGAGTTCAGGGTCTATAGCTCCCGACCCGGTACTGTGTATTACGACGTTTTCGCACGCGACAGGACTGTTTTTTCGAGAACTGCGGATAGCGGCAGGATAAGTTTCCAGATAACCCCGGAGATGGGTAAAACAGCAAAACTTGTGGCTTACATGATAAATCCGGACAGCGAGGTTTCGGCTGATTCGCTGCCGTTCGATATCGAATTTGTCTCCCCTGTAAAACTTGATGCATCTTTTGATAAAGGACAGGCTGCGCCGGGAGATGCCGTCAGATTATCGCTCAATGCAGGCACAAGGTCCATGATAGGCGTATCCATAGTCGATGAATCCGTTTATGCTTTAAGTGAAGGCAGGCTGAACCTCAAGCAGGTGTTTGACGAGCTTGAGCTGAGGTTCATGGAACCAAAAGCCGAAGCCCATCCGTCCCAGCGCGATTACCGGATAAAAGGAGCCTACGACATCTTATCCGAATCAGGGCTCCAGGTGATAGCCTCGCCGAAGTTCACGGTACCGAAGGGAGAAAGGATGGGAAATGAGCAACGCTTCGGTGGATTGGGAATAGTGCTCGATAGAAAGGTAGCCGAAGCGGGCGTAAAATCCGGTATTGCCCCCAGTGAGATTCCTCCATCTGCAGCCGCTGGTGCGCCGCCCCTTGCAAAAGTCGAACGCATAAGGCAGTTCTTCCCTGAGACATGGGTCTGGGAGCCGGAGCTTGTCACGGATTCAGGTGGGAGGGCACAGCTTGACCTGACAGTACCCGATACCATAACCTCGTGGAGAATGCACGCCGTGTCCTCCTCAGACCAGGGGTTCGGCATCGCAGAATCCAACCTCCGCGTGTTCCAGGAGTTCTTCATAGAGCCCGACCTTCCATATTCAGTTACACGCGGGGAGGAATTCCCTGTACAGATACAGGTGTATAACTACCTTGATACTTCCCAGAGTGTATATATCGAACTGGCTGGAGCCGATTGGTTCGATGCTCTAGGCTTAAACAACTCAAAGATAGATATCGACCCTGGCAGCGTATCATCGGTAAGTTTCTTCATCCGCCCTACGAAGGTCGGGGTGCATGAGATCAAAATCACAGCACGTTCGCCATCGAAAGCTGATGCTGTAGTAAAGGAGATCATAGTTGAACCTGAAGGATCGGCGTTCGAGAGCGTGAACAACGGGATACTGAACGGCACGGTGAAGCTCGATGCCTCCCTGCCTGAGGGGATAGTACCTGATTCAGGCAAAATCATGCTGAGCCTGACGCCGAGCATAGTGGCGCAGACTATAAGCGGGGTTGATAACCTGCTGAACATGCCGTACGGCTGCGGCGAACAGAACATGATACTGTTCTCTCCCGACGTGGAGGTGCTGAGGTACCTTAAATCCACTGGACAGGCGAACCCACAGATCAGGGCTAAAGCCGAGATGTTCATTACCACGGGATACCAGAGGGAACTTACCTACCAGAGAGAAGACGGGTCATTCTCGGCTTTCGGGAACAACGACAGGGAGGGAAGCCTCTGGCTTTCTGCATTCGTCCTGTCTTCGTTCAGCGGTGCCAGGGATGTAACAGCCATTGATGAAAATGTGCTTTCAAGGACAGCGAAGTGGATCACAGACCATCAGAACCAGGATGGGTCGTGGGATGCAGTTGGGTTCGTGCACCACCAGGACATGATGGGAGGGGTGGACGGCAGGTTCACCCTGACAGCATATACTGCACTTGCGCTTTCTGAGTACGGAAAAGAGAACGAATCAGTAAACAGGGCAGCATCCTACCTTGAGAACAACCTTACAGATGCGAAGGACCCGTACAGCCTGGCAGTCTCCGCGCTTGCGCTTAAAAAGCTCGGAAGCCCGAAGGCGGATGAAGCGCTAAATTCATTAATGGCACTTGCGAAATACGATGGGAACGGCATGTACTGGGGCGAAAACCCGGTTAGACCGATGGCAGGTGCCGGTAAAATGCAGATGGAGCATACTCCGGGCTCAAGCAAGAACGTCGAGATAACCGCTTATGCCGCTCTTGCTCTTATGGGGGCGCATGACGGCAGGGCGAATGATGCGCTTAAATGGATATCCGCGCAGCGCAACTCAAAAGGAGGATTTTCAAGCACCCAGGATACGGTGATGGCTTTCAAAGCCCTGATAACCGCCTCTGTTTTTGCGGGCAGGGACATAGATGCGGATGTAAGCGTCTCTGTCGATGGCAGGAGTATAAAGGAATTCAGACTGAGCCATGAGAACTATGATGTCCTCCAGCTGGTTGAAATCCCGCAGGATGCGAAGACTCTTACGGTGAAGCTCACAGGCAAGGGTGATGTCAGCTACCAGCTTGTGAAGAAGTACAATGTTATTCTTGAAAAGACACCTGTAAAAAGTGATCTTGAACTTAACGTTACCTATGATGCAAAGAAGATCGAAGTGAACGACATAGTGAACGTATCTGTGAGCATCCGGTTCAATGGTGAAGCCGCATCAACAGGGATGCTGCTAATAGATGTTGCAGTGCCGACAGGTTTCTCACCTGTAATAGAGAGCCTTGATAGTCTCAAATCAAACGGGATAATAAGCAGGTACGAGATAGGTGGTAGAAAGATAATCCTTTATATCGATGACCTGCCAGCCGGAAAAGAGCTGGAGTTCGGACTAAAGATCAAAGCAATGTTCCCGGTAAAAGCAGTAATCCCGGACAGCAGGGCTTATTCATACTACAATCCAGAGATAAAAAGCGAAAACAAAGGGGGAGAGATAAAAGTCGCCGCTGCATGAGCGGACAGGCTTGTATCCAGCAAATATACGGAGAACAGGCACGTATAACGAGCCCATCCTGTTAATCCTGTCCATTGACTGAATTTTAATCCTTGAAGATAATATGTGATTGAAAAGTGGGAATTAATGGATGGGTTCATCCCCGGGCGGGGATGGATTTTCGGAAATAGATTTATATGAATAAATCTATTAAAGCATGGATGACTGAACAACTGACAGAAGTTATGAAAGCGGTAAGACCGTCTGTGGCTGTGATTGGTCTTGGCGGAGCGGGAAGCAATATAATAACATACCTCTCTGATAAGAGCGTTGCAGGGGCAAAGATAATAGCTGCCAACAGTGACATAAGCCATCTTGTCCTGCAGCGGGCGGATAAACTGCTGCTAATAGGGAAAGAGACTTCCAAAGGCAAAGGATGCGGCGGGTTCCCGGAGGTGGGCGCGGAGTGCGCGCGGGAGAGCGCCCCGGATATAAAGAAAGAGCTTGAAGGCATCAACATCGTGTTCATAGTCGCAGGTCTTGGCGGCGGGACCGGCACAGGTTCTGCCCCGGTTGTGGCTGAGATCGCAAGCTCGCTCGGCGCGCTTACCATCGCATGCCTCACCATGCCTTTTGAGATAGAGTACCTGAGGCGCGAGAACGCCAAAAAAGCCATCCGCGCCCTTGAGGAATCGTGCGACTCGGTGGTATTGATAGACAACACCAAGCTTCGCAAAGTGGCTGGCAATCTTCCTCTTAAGACCGCATTCGCTGTTGCGAACGGGTTGATCGGCGCATTGATAAAAAGCATCACTGAGACCATCACTGTACCCAGCCTCATGAACCTGGATTTCGCTGACCTCAAGGCTGTACTTGAGGATGGCGGCATCTCCTCTTTCGGCGTCGGGGATGCGGAAGGTCCGGGACGCGTTGAGAAGGCTGTCGCGCGCGCTGCTTCTGCGCCCCTGCTTGATATCCCTCCGAATTCCGTACCTCACGGGCTGCTTGTAAGCATCACCGGAGGTCAGGATATGACGCTTGACGAGGTGGCAAGGGTCGGGGAGCTGATGGCGCAGCATGTCCCTGGTACTAAAAAGATCATATGGGGCGCAAGGGTGGATGAAGCTATGACAGGGCGCATGAGGGTGATGGCGCTGTTCGCGAGCGTGGGTAATCCGTTCGGGTGATCGTTCTGGTAATTTGGAGAATAAGAAACCGCAGATGAACGCGGATTTGTTAATCTTTGCACCCTTTGCGAACTGGTGTGAAAGAGTACTTTATAAACAACGAACTCGTACGAACTGATACGAACTCAAGTTATTCAGAGTTCGTACGAGTTCGTATCAGTTCGTTGTTAATGTATATTTTGTTGCACTTTTTCATTGTCATCTATGAACTCAGGCTCATAGCCGACTTTGCGGTGCCCTATTTTTCACCGCCAAGGACGCAAAGAGCGCAAAGAAGACAAGATCAGTACTTACGATAACATCTCCAGACAGCTCTCAAGTGTGCCGCTGCCGATGATATCCGGTATTACCCCAAGTTTTCGCATTGCCTCCGCGGTTTTTTCGCCAATTGCAATAACTTTGAACGTTCTTGCCTGGTCATGGTTAAAACCTGCTGATTCAAATGACTTTGCGCTTGTAAAGATAACAGCATCTGCATCTTTTAACACGTCGGCGATGTCCTTCCCGGCAGGCTCAAGCCTGTACGCCGGCGCCTCAATTATCGTAGCCCCTCTGGATGCGAGTGATTCTACGAGTTCAGGATTCGGCACCTCTGCGCGCGCGATGCCGATAGTTTTCCCCCTGATATCGCCGAGGTATTCTGCGAAATGCTCTGATGAGAACTGCGCTATGACCTCGCTTGAAAAACCATGTTCTTCCACTTTTTTCGCCGTTTTCGGACCTACGCTTACTATCCGCACGGTCTTTGCAGGCTTTGCTCTTTCAAAGAGCTTACCAACGCCGAGCGCGCTTGTGAAAATAAGGATGTCGATTTCGCCTTTTGACGCCATCTTTGCAAGGCGGATGAGGGGGGCAGGGTCTGTGGGGTCGGATGCGCTCATGGTAGAGACTATTACGGCTTCGTGACCGTAGCGCCGGAATAATTCAGGGATACCTTCGGACTTCTCTTTGAGCTTGGTGACGGCAATTTTCATGCAGGGATTAGACTGCATTAAATATCATAACGTTTTTGTTTATAGCCGGTTCATGAGAACCCTTCATGGAAATCTCCCTCACCCCCCTCATCCTCTCCATTTTCCTCGGCTTCCTCCTCGGCATCATCTCAGGCTTAACCCCCGGCATCCACGTCAACAACTTCGCCCTTATCCTTGTTGCGCTATCTCCGGTTTTCCTTGAGTTGGGTTTTGAGCCGTTCTACATCGCCGTGATAATACTCGCAAATTCAGTTACGCAAACCTTTCTCGATATCATCCCCTCCATCTTCCTGGGCGCGCCTGAGGCAGATACTGCGCTCGCCGTGCTGCCTGGGCACACGCTGCTCATGGAAGGGAGGGGCGCGGAAGCCGTCCGCCTCTCTGCCATCGGGAGCGCAGGCGCAGTCGTAGCGGCTCTGCTCATGGCTCTTCCTCTGGGGTTTTTCTTCCAGCGCGTCTACGGCACGATAGATGCGTACGTAGGCTGGCTCCTTGTCCTGATTGTCGCACTTATGATCGCCACTGAGAACGGCGAGGTCATAGAAGGTCAGGGTTCGCTTGTTCACCTCAAATTCAAGGGCTACGCAGTTATGCTCTTTATCTTATCAGGCATGCTCGGGATATTCGCGTTCGACAATACGGATAAGATGGCGCCCCTTATCAAATTTGGTGAGCCTTCCATTCTCCTTCCGCTTCTCTCCGGCTTGTTCGGGGCATCCATGCTCGTTCTCAGCCTCATGACAAAATCTGAGATACCGCCCCAGCAGAGGGCGTGCAAATTTACATTGCCCAAAAAAAGAATTATCAGGGGCATGCTGACAGGAAGCGCAGCCGGCTCGTTCGTGGCATGGCTTCCTGGCGTCTCCTCTGCTGTCGGCACCATAATCGCAAGGCTGCTTGTGCGTGAGGAAAAGGACGCTGACTCCTCAAAGGAATTCATGATATCCCTGAGCGGGGCGAATACTGCGAATGCGGTTTTCAGCCTGGTCGCCCTCTATATAATCCACAGGACAAGGAGCGGCGCGATGGTCGCAATAGATAAGCTGGTCAATATTAATGAATGGGAGCTCTCAACCGTCATAATTTTATTAGTTGTTATAATATACATTTCAATAATCTCCTATTACACCACGATATATCTTGGGGACAGGATATCAGGGTTCCTTTCCAGGATCAACTATTCAAAACTATGCGCCGCAGTCCTTGCATGCCTTACCCTGATGGTCGTAATGTTCACAGGGTGGTTCGGGCTTGTTGTTTTCCTGATATCCACGCCGGTAGGGATGATCTCATCGTTCGCGAGAATAAGGAAGACGCACGCGATGGGAGTGATATTACTGCCTGTGATAATGTATTTCTTTTAAGAGCACAACAGGAATGCCATGAAGAACAGGTACAAGGATTCTCTGACTCCCATGAAACCAATTAATCTCCTCACTTTAGAGGATATATTGGATATTAATGAGGGACTTAGAGAGGATGCGCTGAAAGACCCGCATATAGAATACTCTGGAAGTGAAGAGTATCTAATCAAGACCCGCCAACTCAAAAAGCTGATAGAGTTTACTCCAGACCGTGAGATTCTTGAAATAGCGGCATATTACCTGAAAAATATAATCTTATTGCAGGCATTCCCGGACGGAAATCACAGGACTGCTCTATATGCTGTGGAGCTTTTCCTAGAAAAGAATAACTACCGTTTCGATTATACACCAAAAGAATCCTACAAATTCAGGAAAGAACTTTACAGTAGAAGATTGCGACAGTACAAAACTTATGAGGAAAGGCCTGTAAGCGTTTTAAAAGAAGAGGATAACCAAGTATTCTCATTCTGTCTGGAGTTTGTAAAATCGCATGTCAGATTAGCTTAATATCACTGAGACATCATGCCTGCGGTCAAGGATTTCTCTAATCAACTGTTTATCACTGCGGCGTGTGCTCTCTGCCTGTCTCCCAGTCGGCATGCTGGCTTTTCTGACCCCTCTTTTCTCTCTTAAAACAAAATTTTTGCTCTGCATCAATGCTACTACAACAGCATCATATTTAAAGTATGTATGTGAATAGTAGGTAGTTTGTCTATTTTTCTTGCTCCGCCTGCTGTTTTATGCTGGTTTTTGATGGCAAACGTTGCCTGCATGGGGAAAACTCTCTATTACGCATCCTGGTGAGCCGCTTCCGTAACGGAATTAGAGATTTCATCTTTTTGCTTTCTTGAGCAAAATAAATTGTGTAGTCCCCTCCAGAGAACACCATTATTATCAGAAGCTATAGCATTGTGGACTTCATAGTTTCAACACATTCCAATATCTAACCCATTTTCCGCACATTTTAATATAACCTCCTGCTAAAATCAGGAATTAAATTAATGGAATACAGTAGTAAAAGCCTGGATCATCTTGGCATAGTAGCAGGAGTTTGCAAGGAAATCGGACTTGCAGCAGAGATAGACAGAATAGTAGGAATAGATAAAAGGCAAAAGGTAACCACCGGGGAATCCGTAGAAGCAATGATCCTGAATGCCTTAGGATTTGTAAGCAAGCCATTATATCTGTTTCCTGAGTTCATGAAAACAAAACCAGTGGAACTATTGAGGTGAGCATCTTTCATGGAAAGACTTCAATGACGATACGCTTGGAAGAAGTCTGGACAGACTGTATGAAACAGGAACAGAAGAGACCTTTCCACAGATAGCTATCAATGCTTACAAAAAGTATGGGTTCCAGGGTAGATTTCTCCATCACGATACTACCACGTTCAGTGTCCACGGAGAATACGAGCATGAAGAAGGTGATCTTGATGCAGTTCCTATCGAGGTCACCTATGGCCATTCAAAAGATAATAGACCGGATCTAAAACAGTTCGTTACATCTCTGATCATGTCCAAAGAATTACCACTTTTTATACAGACATTGAGCGGCAATGCATCAGACAAAAAACATTTTAGAGAGATTGCCAGAAACTATGGAAATTTCTTGAAAGAAAGCTGGGATAAGGACTGCATCTGGGTCTGGGACAGTGCTTTCTACAGTAAGGATAACCTGAAAGCTATTTCAGAGAACCATAAATGGATAACAAGAGTCCCAGAAACACTATCTGAGGCAAAAGAATTGCTTAAAATCTCTGACTTGAAAGACATGAAGCAGACGTCGTTAGATGGTTATAGTTTGTTAAGCACTGAAATTGTATATGGAGTAAAGCAGAGATGGATAGTGGTATTCTCCCAGAAAGCGTATGAGAGAGAAAGTAAAACCCTTAAAAAGAGCATAACTAAAGAAAAGGAAACGATAGAGAAGCAGGTATGGCATTTTTCAAATGATGATTTTTATTGTAAAGAAGATGCCCTGGCTGCTCTGGAAGAGATGGCCCGGGAATGGAAATATCACAAAGTAAAGGATTTCACCATCGAAGAGAGCAGAAAGAAGAAAGAAGGTAATGTTGGAAGACCAAAAAAGAATGATGTGTTGCAGATGATGTGTAACGTGACAGCGAGTTTTGAAGAAGACGGCGAAAAGATCAAAAAAGTGCTTTTCAGAAAAGGGAAGTTCATCCTGGCAACCAATGACGATAAAATGAGTGATGAAGAGGTATTGAAAACATACAAAGATCAGCAATCCGTTGAAAGGGGTTTTAGATTTTTAAAAGACCCGTTATTTTTTGCTCATAGTATATTCCTGAAAAACGAAAGCAGGATAATAGCACTTGTAATGATAATGGGACTTGCTCTCATGATATATAGTATAGCTCAGAGGAAGTTGAGGGAGGCACTTCTAAGAGAGAACCAGGCAATACCAAATCAAACAGGAAAACCTACCAAAAAACCAACTATGAGACGTGTTTTCCAGGTGTTTGAAGGAATCACGGTTCTTTATGAAAAAGAGACAAGGGTGATGATCATGAACTTGAATGACATGCATCGGAAAATACTTGCACTTTTTGGAAACAAATATGAAAAAATATACTGTGCATAAATTATATTATGAACTGAATAGAACCAGCGAGGCGTCTATACTATGAGTTCTACAAGTCTGGTAAAGATATTTTCTGAATTACAGAAGAAATATCACACATATTCAACCGTTGACTGACGAAGTCTATATCTGATTCACTGAATATCTTAAAAGTAGATGCTGAATGATGGAAATGTGCGGAAAGTGAGATCTAACATTATTTATCCTTCGAATTGGCATAATATCACCATTAATCCTCAAAATACATACAATATGGAAAGTCCTTCGCATGTTCTTTATTCTGTGGATAATTCCGGCATATTTCTGGTTTTGTATCGAAGCCGTGTAATTCACAATAATACCTATTTGTAAATTTACCTTTCTCGTTTCTGATTTGCCTCAGAAATGGGCAATATTCTGAATCCAATAACCACCACAGAACGCTATACTCACCTTGACTTCCACTTTTTAGTTTTTCCAAGGTATCCAATCCTGTAATATCAAATATAACGGACTGGTTTGCCTTTATTCCAAGGCAATTTACTGCATGGTCATAGGTAGTTCTGAATCGAATCGACAAGAGACCCTCTTCATTCCACATAACATACTTATAAATACGCTCCCAATCATCTTCCCCGCATATGCTTGTAAACCGTATTCCCTTGCAACATAACCCACACTGCTTGCACCTAGGCATTTTTACCAGCCCTCCACAAACGCAGGATGGAATTTCTTCATACTCTGGTGTACCTGCTCAAAGTCCTCTCCTACTTTTTCGTAGTGCTGTTCCTTCACTGCCATAGTATGACCGGCGGAAACCGCACTTAGCTTTCTACTCCCTCCCGCATTATCGTGATGTCTCTCCCCTGCTTCACGTAAAGCCATGCAAGTAACAAGATAGCGAGGATGCACTTTATCTGGATTATTGTTCTTTTCATTATAATACCTCGTTGCTTTCTGGAATCCTAATAGCTTGGCATAGTGGTTTATCTGAGTCTTGAACCATGCCATGCTCAATCGCTTCCCTTTCTCGTTAACAAAGATGAACCCCTTTTTGCGGTTACTGACAATTGTTCTTAGCATCTCGTTTGTATTATCAGTGAGAATTGCCGTCCTCGGTCTCGATAGCAGATGTACTTTTTTATGCCTGTCACCTTCCACTGGTGCTGTTTTTTGTTTTACCTTGACTGCCGTTACCAAATGCTGCTGCCTGTCCCAATTCTCAATCAACAGGTTCAAGACCTCATCAGGTCTGAACTGAGATTCATAGATGATTCTGAAAAACACCTTTTCTCTCAGGGGGATTATAGAGGATGTACACATAACCTTACATTCCTCAAGGTTCATCCCTCTATCAAGAAGAGGTTGGTCTGTGAGGAGTGACTTACCATTTGTATTCTGAGGCAAATTTTTCTCTAAATCCTCTAATTTTTGCATGGGAGATTCCTGCCTTTACTTACCATTTCAGATATAAAACGGTAAATTCTTAAATTTTTTTGTTAGATTTGGCGAAGTCATTATTTATAAAACACTCAAAGAACCTGTTTTTAAAAAATCACTCGAAGCTTTTATATACTGGTTTTTTACTATGGTCATTAGATTGAATTGAAAAAAAAGACAATTGTTTCATATATAGTATTGTTAATTGTTATTTGGTTTTTATATCCTAATTCATTAAACCCAGCTTATCCAGCTTATATTCAAGATAATAACACTGCGACTTACCATAATTTTTCTATATTTGATAACCTAACTCCTTCATATAAATTGATTATCGTATCCGACAAATATACTGTAGACCCCAGAAAAACCATAGATGGGAATATCTTTATATCCGGATCGGGCAGAGTTGAAAAAACAAACTATTAATTTTTATTGCAGATGATTTGTTAGATGATAAAGACCCAGGATGGACTAATCTTAATGAAGATTGTACGCGAGAAAATAATACCAAAATACCATATCTTTTTGTACGACATACACCCTTTGTAAAAGAGCATAGAACATCTACTTCAAAATTAGAGCTTATATCTTCTTATAATTATTTGGTTATGGCATCATGTTCTTTCATGTATAATAATAGCGTGCCATTAAATAACACCGTTGAAGCACCTCAATTGTTATCTGAACAAGGGCTTGGAGTTCTTGATAAACCCGATAGATTAAAACCACCAATATCTTACAGACTTAATATAGCGGAAAACGCACCTCCTGGAGACCATATTATAGAATTCATCTTTACATATAGCGATGGGTCAAAATGGTATCAGGATGGCAGGCAAGTTCTGCTCCATGTGAATAATCCTATAGAACAATATCGTTATCTTGTAGCAATATTGATTGGAATCGTTGGATTGGGTCTTACGTGGATATCGGGTTCAGACACTGCAAAAAAAGAAATAAGTGAATTCGTGGAAAGGAAAGTAGAGATTAAATGGATAATTCGCATTGTAATACTTGCAGTTGTAGTTGCATCCGTAGTTCTTATCTGGCTAATTATAGCGTCATTTTAATCAAATTCATAATTTCACTTTTTGTGCATTCCACACAATTCTAGTACTAAGAGCCTGCCCGAAAAATCAATAAGTAGGTAATGGTTTTATACCTTTGATTTTAGAGATGGGCTTCCCCTCTTTTTACGCCCCAGCCTGAGCCAGCACCTTTGGAATAGCGGCTTTTAACTGTCCCTCGATTTATGGATATTGTAAGTTTTATCTTCTTTTGAGTTATCTACACTAAATTTAGATAGATTTTTAGGTATTAAAGTTGTCTGTTTGTAAAATGTGAAATAGAGACTAAAGGAGTTTTACCAATTTATAAACTTCCGCGATGGGGGTCATATTGTTGCCTGTGATAATGTATTTCTTTTAAACAAATCTATTTTGCTTCCTTCCACGTATTAGTAGGCAGAGGATGATGAGTTCAATCTACATAGAAACGAATAACGAGAACAAGCTTACGGTTCAGGAATATGTACGCTATATAAGGATAAAAGAGAAACTCCAGGAATTTTTAGATAGTGAAAATATAAAGAAGATGTTGAGCGATTCCGAGATATCCATCAACGGTCTTACCATCGATCTGGTCGTAAAGTTCTCTATTAATAGGTAATGTTAGCTTTTTGCTTTTGTCCCGTTATTCAGATCTACAATGTCCTCCGAGTGGACAGGCATGAACCACTTCTGCGCTATGAACGTCGGTATTACCGCGCTTGCTATCACAACCCCGATCAGGACGGAATACTGGACCTGGTCTATAAGTCCTGAGTTTAAGCCAAATACGCTTGCGATCGTTCCGAATGTGAGCCCGGTGCTCATTAACAATGTAGTGTACATGCTCCCATCAGGAATGTATTTTCTCGCAAGGAAATAAACTCCCATGAACTTAGTAAATA
>JAPMTX010000077.1 GCA_026552855.1 Candidatus Methanoperedens sp.
AGTTCGAGGGCGGCTCTTCGCCGCCTGACAGGTGTCCCGGCTGCAAGGAAGCATGCGCATTTATAGATGCGACCTGCTATATACCTGAATGCGAAGGACCCGAAAGCAGGGACAGACGGATATAATATAATAAATCCAAGTGAAAAAATGAGACAGGTTTATATGGATTACGGCTCAGCCTCGCCCGTTGACCCGCGGGTGCTTGAAGCCATGATGCCGTACTTTGATAAGGATATCGGGAACCCTTCATCGCTTCATTCAGCAGGAAGGAGAGCCAAAAGGGAGCTTGAGGCTGCGCGCTCAAAAGTTGCAGCTCTTGTTGGCGCCCCAAACCCGAAAAGCATCATCTTCACATCGGGCGCAACTGAATCGAATAACCTGGCGCTGCGCGGTGCTGCGATGCGGTACAAGGATAAAGGGAACCATATAATAACTTCCTCCATTGAGCACATGTCAGTAATGAACACCCTGAAAGACCTGCAGAGGAGCGGGTTTGAGGTGACGTACATCCCTGTAGATAAAGACGGGCTTGTGGATGCAGAGCGGGTAAAGAGCGCGATAACAGAAAAGACCATTCTTATATCGATAATGTATGCGAACGGGGAAGTGGGAACAGTTGAGCCGGTAAAAGAGATAGGAGAAATAGCATCTGATAAAAAGATACTGTTCCACGTTGACAGCACTGCTGCTGTGGGGAAAGTTCCGGTCAGCGTTGAAGAGGAGCATATCGACCTTCTGACCATTTCCTCCAATGATGTGTACGGTCCGAGAGGCGCAGGGGCGCTGTATGTAAAACAGGGCGTGAGGCTCATACCTTTCATGCTTGGGGGAGGACAGGAATACGGGATGAGAAGCGGCTCCGAGAACATTCCCGGTATAGTGGGGATGGGAAAAGCTGCCGAGATAGCCCGGAATGAAATTGCCGGTGACGGGGCACGGCTTATCAGGATGAGGGACAGGCTGGTAGATACCATCCTGAAAACCGAATATACGTATCTCACAGGACACCGTACAAAGAGACTTCCCAATATTGCAAGCTTCCGCTTCAGCTTTATCGAGGGCGAAAGCATCATACTCCAGCTCAACGACATGGGGATCACGGCGAGCACAGGCTCTGCATGTTCCTCAAAGACGCTTGAACCCTCGCATGTGCTCATAGCGATGGGACTGAGGCATGAGGAGGCGCACGGTTCTCTCCTTCTCACGCTCGGCAGATACAACAGCGAAGAGGACGTGGATCATGTCCTTGAATCCGTACCAGAAGTAATTACAAAACTCAGGGCATTATCACCGTTATACCCAAAAAAATGAGAGCAACTTATAAGGTGAAAACATGGACGAACAGTTCGAATACTCAGAAAAAGTAATGGAGCATTTCAGGAACCCGCGCAATGTCGGAGAGATAAAGGATGCCGACGGCATCGGCAGGGTAGGGAACCCGGTCTGCGGCGACCTGATGGAGATCCAGATAAAGGTAGAGAACAACATACTCAAGGATGTAAAATTCAAAACGTTCGGCTGCGGCTCTGCCATAGCTACAAGCAGCATGATAACCGAGATGGCGAAAGGAAAAACGCTTGAAGAGGCGCTCAAGATCACGCGCGGGGACGTGGCTGATGAACTCGGCGGCTTGCCTCCCATAAAAATGCACTGCTCAAACCTCGCTGCCGATGCCCTTCACGCGGCGATCCAGGATTACATGACCAAAAAAGAGGAGAGAGCCAAAACCGAGGCGGAGAAGTATGATTATGACGTTATAATCGTGGGCGGTGGACCGGGCGGATTATCCACAGGGATATTGTGTGCCTACAGGGGGCTTAAAACTGCAGTCTTTGAAGCCTCGAACTGGGGCGGTGTGCTGTCCTGGCTGTGCCCGACCAAGATGATCGAGAATTTCCCGGGGCTGTGCGAGAAAACGACATGCCAGGATTTGATCGAGATGTGGCTGAACGATGCAAAGAGACTGAAAGTTGATCTCAGGAAGGAGAGGGTGAGCGAGATCACGGCGGACAGGAAAGTACTCACGGACAGCGGGGAATCAAGGGGCAGGATAATCGTTATTGCGACAGGCACTTCCCCCTCTCAGGCAGGGATAAAGGGTGAGGAGAAGTTCAATAAGAACGATAAGGGAGTATATTATTTCGTCACAGACCCGCAGAAATTCGCAGGAAAACGCATTCTCATCGTTGGAGGCGGGAACTCAGCCGTAGACGCTGCCCTGACGCTGGCTGAGGCGGCGGATATCATCACTATAGCCCACAGGCGCGAGGAGTTAAGGGCTGTCCCGCATAAGGTCGAACATTTAAAGACGCTGGATAAGGTCAAAATCCTGTACAATACCGAGCTTCTTGAGATAGCCGGGACTGACAGGGTTGAGAAAGCCATAATGCGGAACATAAAGGAGGATGAACAGCTCCAGATGGCTGTGGATGCAATCGTACTTGCGGTCGGGCTTACCCCGAACACTGAGATCTTCAAGAAACTCGGAATAGAACTGACCGAAAAAGGATACATCAAGACCGATAAGTCCCAGAAGACCAGCATCGACGGGATATACGCCGTGGGGGATGTCGCCTCAGAAGTCCAGTTCACGGTTGTCGCAGTAGCGCACGGGCTTATAGTGGCGCATAATGCATATACGCAGCTGCGAAAGCCTTATTGGCGATAAAGTCCAATAATTTACGGGGAACATGATACAAAAAATCCGAAAAAGGGACGGAAGAATAGTAGATTTCGATAAATCCAAAATAGCCAACGCAGTCTTCAAGGCATTCCTCGCCACAAAAACCAAAGACGGGAGAAGGGCTGAGGACATAGCTAACCAGGTCGTGGCGCTCATCGAGGAACGCATCCCAGGAATACCAGGCGTCGAGGACGTGCAGAACATCGTGGAGGAGGTCTTGATCAAAAACGGCTATGCTGCAGCGGCGAAAGCCTATATCCTCTACAGGGAGAAGCGCGCCCAGATCAGGAGGGCAAAGCAGTTCTTCGGCGTAAAGGACGAGCTGAAGCTGAGCGTGAACGCTGTTCGCGTACTTGAGCGGCGCTACCTGCGCAAGGACGAGCATGGAAATGTTGTGGAGACGCCGCTTGAACTTTTCAGGCGTGTCGCGAAAGCAATTGCCCTTGATCCTGAATCCGAGGAGGGGTTTTTTGATCTGCTCGTCAGGCTTGAGTTCCTTCCCAATACCCCCACGCTCATGAACGCAGGTACGGATTTAGGTCAGCTCTCTGCCTGTTTCGTTATCCCTGTCGAGGATTCGCTTGTGAGCATCTTTGATGCGGTGAAGCACATGGCGATCATCCAGCAGTCCGGAGGCGGGACGGGTTTCTCGTTCACGCGCCTGCGACCCAAGGGCGACATAGTGAGATCCACAAAAGGCGTGGCTTCAGGTCCTGTCTCTTTCATGCGAGTGTTCGATACAACGACCGATATAATAAAGCAGGGAGGGAAGCGCCGCGGCGCCAATATGGGGATACTCAGGGCAGACCATCCCGACATTGTTGAGTTCATAACTTCCAAGACAAAAGAGGGTTTCCTTACGAATTTCAACATCTCGGTCGCTGCGGATGACAAATTCATGAAAGCCATGCTTGAGGACGGCGAGTACGAGCTAATAAACCCGCGGAACAGGGAAGTAGTGAAGAAAGTGCGGGCTCGGGACATGTGGAATCTTATAACAACAATGGCGTGGAGAACTGGCGACCCCGGTGTCGTTTTCATCGACGAGATCAACAGGCACAATCCCACGCCGCACATAGGGAT
>JAPMTX010000078.1 GCA_026552855.1 Candidatus Methanoperedens sp.
GAGCTAAAAACAACGGCTACAGATGGTGTCTGAGATTTAAATGTTCCAGAACATTTTATCACACTCAGACACCGATCAACTTATTAAAATTCACCAACACGAATTGAAACGGTCACGCAACGTTCAAAGAAACATTGCGACAGGACACAGACCGCATGGATGCACGCGGATCAACAGTGTCCGTGAAATCTTGTCGTTATACGGGCTGTACTGCCGGCTGTGACGGCTGCGGCATCTGTTCGGGCATTGAGAAGAAGGCTACTGCCTGCAGTATCTCAGCGATAAAGATGATGATGAATCCTACAAGCACTATGACCAAAACTGCCCCAACCAGATATAATAAGGCTGAGGTTCTGAACATGCTGATATTCAGTTTAGATGCAATGGTGTCGTAACTTTTTTTCAGGAATACGGCTGAAATTATAAAGAAAATCCAGATGGGAATGATGGCAAGGAAAAATGCTGTGACAAAAGTGAAAAAGCGTGGGTGCATAAAAATAGATGGTTCAAAAGGCCCTGTAAACCCTCTGTAGAATGAGAAGAAGACCGCAGCTGCAAATATGACTCCGATGATCAACCCGACTATAGCCAGAATAACAGAAATAAGCATGTTCTTGAATATGGATTTGTCTGCAAGAGCGTCAGAAATGTATTTAACAGATACAAGTACAAGAACTAACCCTACCAGTCTTATTGCCCCGCCTGCGTACGGAATTAATGTCAGCAACATAAGTATAGAACCTATTTCACCTAATGTCTTAGCCTGAGCCAGAGAACTCATACATCATCACTCCCATTTGGTTAAACCTGCATCCCATTGATAATTAATTATAGGAGTCGCTCGTATAAATATCTTATCACTTTACGTGAAGGTAGCTGCGTTCCCTGAGGACGGCACGAAATCTTATATACATGGGATCAGGTAAAAGTGCCTGAACATCTCGCGCTTTTGTTCATACTGCAGTTATCAGGGAGAAAAAACCGAATGAAGAAGCCACAGGTAGCTCCATATGGTTCCTGGAAATCACCCATCGCATCTGACTTTATCGCCTCCGGGACGGTCAGGCTTGAGCAGGTAGCTCTCGACGGGGAGAATATCTACTGGGTCGAGATGCGACCTTCCGAAGGCGGCAGGTGTGTCGTTGTGCGGTGCTCCCCGGACGGGAAGACTATCGATATCACTCCCTCTCCCCTTAATGCCAGAACCGGGGTTCACGAGTACGGCGGCGGTACTTTTGCCATCCATGAAGACACCGTCTACTTCTCCAATTTCACAGATCAGCGCATTTATTGCCAGGATGCCGGGAGCCAGCCGCGACCGATCACCCCTTCCGGAGAAATGCGCTATGCAGACATGGTCGTGGATCGCCATCGTGACAGGTTGATCTGTGTGTGCGAAGATCATACTGTTGCAGAGCGCGAACCTGTCAACTCTTTGATGAGCATAGATCTCCATGAAAACAAAAAAGGGCAGGTGCTCATCTCAGGGAACGATTTTTACTCGTCACCGCGCCTCAGTCCTGATGGATCTCGACTGTCTTGGCTCACCTGGGACCATCCCAACATGCCCTGGGATGGAACTGAACTGTGGATCGGTGAACTGAAGGCGGACGGGTCTCTCCTCCGGATCAAACGGATCGCAGGCGGCTCCGAGGAATCAATCTTCCAGCCGGAATGGTCGCCGGATGGCATCCTGCATTTTGTCTCTGACCGGACAGATTGGTGGAATCTCTACCGCTGGAACAAAGGACAAATTGAGCCTATCACAGAGATGGAAGCCGAGTTGGGTGCACCGCAGTGGTTCTTTGGAATGTCCACCTATGCCTTTGCGTCATCTGATAAAATCATTTGCACTTATAACGAGAAGGGAACCTGGCAACTGGCAGACCTGGAGATCGCGGCTCAAAATCTGAAGCCCATAAAGACGCCGTACACCGATATCACCTATCTTCGGGCAAAGACTGATCGGGTCGTGTTCGCTTCCGGGTCGCCGACAGAGCCAGCTTCTATAGTCCAGCTCGATCTGCAATCTGATAGGACAGATATCCTTCGCCGCTCAACCGATATGGTAATTGACGCAGGTTATCTGGCCATTCCCAGGGCGATTGAATTTCCAACAGAGCATGGGCTGACAGCGCATGCCTTCTTTTATCCTCAACAAAACCAGGACTGCCTGGCTCCGCCAGGTGAGCTGCCGCCGCTGCTGGTCATAAGCCACGGCGGACCGACATCTGCCGCTTCAAGCAAGCTAGACCTCATTATTCAGTACTGGACAAGCCGGGGGTTCGCCGTCCTGAACGTGAATTACGGCGGCAGCACCGGCTACGGCCGACCATACCGGCAGCGCCTTAACGGTCAATGGGGTGTCGTTGATGTTGACGATTGCATAAACGGGGCAATGCACCTGGTCAGGCTGGGCAAGGTGGATGGCGACCGGCTCATAATTCGCGGTGCAAGCGCAGGCGGCTATACGACGCTCTGTGCACTCACTTTCCGCCGCGCCTTCAGGTCAGGAGCAGATTACTACGGCGTAAGCGATCTGGAAACAATGAGAAAAGAGACGCACAAGTTCGAGTCGCGGTATCTTGACAGGTTGATCGGTCCTTATCCTGAGAGCCAGGATCTTTACCAGAAGCGCTCGCCAATCAATTTTGTAGATCACCTGTCATGCCCGGTGATCTTTTTCCAGGGGCTTGAGGACAAAGTTGTCCCGCCTGACCAGACAGAAAAGATGTTCAGGGCTCTGCGCCACAAGGGGCTACCTGTCTCTTACTTGCCATTCGAGGGAGAGCAGCATGGGTTCCGCCGCTCTGAGAATATTAAACGTGCCCTTGATGCCGAACTCTACTTCTATTCAAAGGTCTTCTCTTTCAGGCTCCCCGAGCCTGTGGAGCCGGTGCCGATACAGAACCTCTAAAAAAGAGATGTCTGGAATTTAGCTTATCCCAAATCTATCCTGGTAACCTCCGCAGGGGATTCGAAAGCATTTATTAAACGGAATGACAAAGAACTACTTATGAATATCAACGACATTCTTAAAAAGCTAAAATACAAAGACGGGTACAGGGCACTGCTTCTCAACGCACCGTCTGAATACGGAGAAGCTGCAAGGGATTTCGGATTTGATTTGCAGGCTGGAACCAGTAAATACGACTTCGCCCATCTATTCGTTAATAACAGAGCCGAGGTAGATAAATACGGAAAGCAAGTTGTTGATTGCCTGAAGTTCGATGGGTTTCTCTGGATTTCGTACCCTAAAGGCGGGGCTAATACCGATATTAACCGCGACCAGGGATGGGAAACTATCACAAGCATGGGCTTAAGACCTGTCTCGCAAATATCTATAGATAGTAAATGGTCAGCCCTGCGATTCAGACCGGTTGAACGCGTTAAAAAGAGATAGCGGTGAAAACAATGGAGTGAGGTTTTATCTATGAATCAACATCAAGTAATGGAAACAGTAACGCTGGGCGGGGGATGTTTCTGGTGCCTGGAAGCCATTTATAGAGAGCTGCGCGGAGTGGGGATAATCGTATCCGGCTACTCAGGCGGCAGTGTGCCCAACCCATCCTACGAGGAAGTAAGCACAGGCACGACAGGTCATGCCGAGGTTGTGCAGATTGCGTTCGACACTAGGGTAGTCTCGTTCAGAGAGATTCTGGAGGTATTCTTCACCATCCATGACCCCACGACGTTAAACCGCCAGGGAGCAGATGTGGGAACCCAGTACCGCTCTGTGATATTCTA
>JAPMTX010000079.1 GCA_026552855.1 Candidatus Methanoperedens sp.
GCCTGATATCCACTCTTAACAGTCTGACAAACTTCTTAATATATATCCCCTCAAATTTATATGGGGATTAACAATATTTAAATATATTTGAAAGGCTAATGTGACAATGTCAAGTTAAACGATGAACCTATGAATTGGTAACCACCACTATACCCACGCCTCCTACTGCCAGGGATACAGCCCCGATGCCGCCGAGTGCAAATTTTACCTTTGTCAGTATCTGGCTGAATCCTTCGATCCAGGTTTTCAGCATATAAACGATGTATCCCTCGTCTTTGTGCAGCCTTGCCAGGGATTCCTCCACCTTCTTTGATGTAGCCTCGATGCTGTCGGGATCTTCAACTGTTACGAGGATCTGGGAATAAGTATATTTTTTTATATCAAGCAAATCCTCCAATGCCTGGTGCGTTGTATAAATCTCCATACCTTCGAGCAGGGAGTTCTGGTTTTTCTTTTTAAGTATCCCTGCGATCGTAAATTCCTTGCTTGCATTATTATTTTTATTCGTTATGGTCACCCTCATGCCTGGATTCAAAGGCATTTTAAACAACTTATCTGCGACATCAGCACCTATCACTATGGCGCTCCTGTCGGATTCCTTCAGGAACCGCCCTTTATCTATGGATTCCGATAAACCTGCTTGCAGGCGAGATTGCTGTTATTGACGAGGCGCGCTCTTCATCCCTGAATTTGACAGACATCCCCCCGCTGGTTCTTGGTTTTGCCATTTTCACACCTGCTGTGTTCAGAATGGCATGCACATCTTTTTCATCAAATTCTGCGGGTTTCTGGTTGATGAGCGCTCTTTCACCCTCGATGCGATAAACAGCCGGGCTGACGGTGATTACGTCCATATCCAGTCCGCTGACTATTCCGCCTACTCCCACAAGGAGCCCCTCGCCGATAGAGAGCATGACCACAATGGCAATGGCGCCTATTACTATGCCAAGACCCGACATGATCGTTTTGAACTTGTTGCTTTGAAAGTTCAAAAATACCTGCTCGATGGCATCAGCAAGCTTCATCCGGATTTCGTTCTCCTGCGTCTCATAATTAAAAAGAATCCCGCAATCACAATAAGTGCCGCTGCAATCGTAGCAATTACCGGAAGGAGAGTGTCCTTGCCTGCATTTTCTGTATTCGCAGTCTTTCCACCGCCCATCACCACGGCCAGTGCATCTGATTCGTGCCAGTTGTCCCCGTTCTTGAACCTGACCCTGAACCTGATATTCCCGGAGTTATTGTTTACCTTCGGGTCGAATTTAACAGTGAAAAGTTCATCCGGCTCCATAGTACTGATAAAATATTCGGCAGGCTCGAATGTGGCATTGCCGTAAGGAATCACTGTTGCAGCCATAACTGTATTGGGTCTCTTGTTCGCCACATTAAGTATGATATTGCCGGGATTCAGTTCAGGGGTCTCGGAGAGCGAGGCTTCTATGGAAGAAGAATCCACCCTTACCGGGATCTTCAGGTTCAGGCCGTAGAGCCTTGCGCTTCCTCCAAGATCAAAACCAAGGAAATAAGTGCCATCCGGAGTATTATTTTTAACCCTTACAGTATATGAAAGCTCAACCGAGTCCCCGGGACCTACGATGCCTGCATTGTAGTAGGGTTCGCTCGTCACGTCTATTACATCATTCCCGATGAGTTCTGCAGATTGGATCTGCGCATTCATGCTGTAATCTGTGCCGTCCATTTTGATCGTGTACGCTGAGGCGCTATTCTTTAGCGTCAGTGTCACTGTGGTTGCATCGCCGGCCATGAGAACTTCCGGGGATACGGTGTATTTCTCAAGTTTTACGGTTCCCTTAGAATCAACGACATCACTGCCCACTTCGATATTGAATTCTTTTTTTGTGAGTGTTCCGTCCAGCCTGTGGCCAAGTTCGATGGTATTTGTGCCGACAAGGGCGTTTTTATCCACATGCACATCAAACCTGTATCCGGCTTTGTCGTTTTTCCTTATGGTTCCCGGATATTTTACTGCGCTTTCCCCGGATTTGATGGAGAAAGGGTATTTGGGAATAAACTCGACAGAAGCGCCGCTTACATCATTGTCTCCCGCGTTCTCGACCTCTACCCATACACTGAAATCCGAGCCCGGACTGACAGGATAGGGGTCATACTTTACAAGGCTGATCTTTAACGCATTCTCTGCTAATCCGGCATGTGCCGTGCCTGCAAAGAGTAGTATAATAAACAGCGCGGCCAGGTTTTTCCTTATATGCGGGATTTCAGGCATTTTCAATCCTCCCGTCCTTCAGACTCACGATCCTGTCGCAGCTCTCTGCAAGCCCCCGGTCATGGGTTACCATGAGTATTGTTTTCCCTTCACCGTGCAGTTCATTGAATATCTGCATTATTTCCTGCCCGTTCTTGAGTCCAGGTTTCCCGTCGGCTCATCGGCAAGCAGGACCTCAGGTTCATTTGCCAGCGCCCTTGCAATCGCAACCCTCTGGCGCTGCCCGCCTGACAGTTCGGCAGGTTTGTGGTCTGCCCTGTCCCCGAGGCCGAGCATTGTAAGAAGCCCAAGAGCCTTTTTTACTCTCTGCGCTTTCGGGATGTCCTGGTAAACCATCGGCAGTTCCACGTTTTTCTGCGCCGTCAGGCGGGATATCAGGTTGAAGGTCTGGAATACAAAACCGATTTTCTTGCCCCGGATCCTTGCAAGTTCAATTTCGGAGAGGAGGGAAGTATCCCTGTCGCCTATGATTATTTTCCCGGATGTGGGCTGATCCAGGCAGCTGATGAGGTTCATGAGCGTGCTTTTCCCGCTCCCGGACGGCCCCATTATTGCTGCGAACTCGCCTTCTTTGACAGCAAGGTTGATATCGTGCAGCACAGGCACCGCAAGCCTGCCAAGATGGTAAGATTTGGATACCTCCTCGATTTTCAGTACTGTTCTCATAGGATACCGCTGATCATGAGGTTCCACGCCAGGGACAGGACGCTTATCACAAACGGGATCCCTGCTACGATTGCCGATTTGACTGGCGTGAGCCTGTGGGCGCTCTGTATGCCGAAAAAGAGGATTACCGATGCCCAGGCCTGCATGAGTGTTGCGATTATGCCTGTGGCAAGCATGTAAGGATTATTATCCATTGTCACCGGATTTGCTTTTGATATTGTTATTGTCATCGGCTCCATCATAAAAAGCAATGCAAGTGTTATGATGCTTGCGAAAATCATGGGAATAAAGCTGTAACCTGCAATGGTCAACATCTGTGGGGAGAACTTGCCTTCTCCGCCCAGTGCCAGTGATATTATGTGAATGATACCCGTGCCTGCAAGCCACAGGATGAAAATACTGACGATGCTGAATACTATGCCAACCATACTGATTATTGTCGTCATCGCCTCTATTGAGGAGGGCATGTTCTCAAAACCCTCGTAACCGATGGTGACTTTGTTCATCCGTATGAACGCAGCAAGTGCACCCAGGATGGCGTATATCCCCAGTATCAGTACAGCCTCTTCGATCATGGGACGCTCTGCTATGCTTTTCATTGCGTTTTTCGGGTTTAGTAATGTTGCTTTTATTTTTTCTACGAAATTCATGATATTCACCTGTATAATGCGTCAACATATGCATGTTGACTATTTAAAGTTTTTGGCAAAAGAGATGGTCTTAACGTTAGTGTCCGATGACCCATTGGAGGAATCTCACCGCGAAGAGCACAAAGGACGCAAAGAAAATACTTCTATGCTTTGCGATCTTAGCATCCTGATATGAA
>JAPMTX010000080.1 GCA_026552855.1 Candidatus Methanoperedens sp.
AAAAGAAGGGTGAGTGATAGGGATATCTTAAAATTGATTGAGCAAAAACATAAAGCTCGATATTCGGCTAAATTATCTCACCATAAAAGAGGGAGGTAATCTGACAATGTCAAGTTAAAAGTAATATGAAAATACAGCCTGAAACCAAAGCCGCAGTTGCAATTTTGTTCTATGCCTTATTAGCCGGCGGCGTTTTTCTTTCAGGCTGCGTTGGAAAAAACACAACCGGCTCTGCATATTTTTCATCCGAGCCATCCGGAGCAGAGATATGGATAGACGGCTCAGATGCGGGAAAAATTACTCCTGCTGCTGTTCCTGATTTAAAAGAAGGGAATCATACGTATGCTTTAAAAAAAGAAGGCTATGTGATTTCCAGCGGTACTTTTTATGTTAAAGCCGGCCAAACCACCAGTATTTCTAAAGTATTACCAGCCGTATCACCATCTGAGTTAAAATACCGTCTTCTTGAAAATTTCAGTAACTTTTTTTATTGCGATCCTGATCTTTACCCCATAGAAATACCTGGTGCTGAAGAGAAACGTGCTCTTGAGCAATTTCCTGATATCCAGAAAAACCCTGAAGAATTCCAGACGATTTTAAGGCATACTGATCTGGAGAGTATAACTGATTTTTCTACCGAACAGAAACTCCTCATATATCGTGAGCATAAAAAATTAAATTCGGTCTCCCTTGACCCGTCAGGAGAAGCGTATAAGTTCAGGCTCAGTATTTCAGAAAGCGGTACTCCATGGTCAGGATTTTTCAATATTGAAGGTATCATTGATAATAACGGAACAATAACTATCCTGAGAAAGGAAGAGAGAACAGGCGGCTGCCCTATCTGCCTTGCCGGAAATACACGTATCGACACGCCCGCGGGCTCGGTAGCTGTAAAGGATTTACAGAAAGGAATGGAGGTATGGACGGCAGACTCCTCAGGCACCCGTATCCCTGCCATCGTTCTAAAGAATGTGAGTGTACCTGTACCTCCGGGCTACCGGATAGTCCATCTTGTACTGGATGATGGACGAGAACTCTCCGCCTCACCGGGTCATCCGGCAGCAGATGGACGAAAGCTTGGTACTCTCTCACCGGGCGATGCTCTGGATGGGGCAATTATAGTAACAGCAGAGCGTATTCCATATGAAGGAACAGCCACGTACGATATTTTGCCGTCCGGAGATACAGGATTTTACCGGGCTAATGGCATACTTATCAGAAGTACCCTAACATCGCAAGTGAAGAGATGATCACGAAAAATTTTATAATCTGAAAGGTAGCAGGCGCGCCTTGGGTCGCAGCCTCTTCCGCCGCCCAGTGGTTCGCAGATTCGCCTCCGCCCCGCGCCCCCATGAGCGATAGTTGTACACGGCTGGTTTGCTCCCTTCCGGGCCTGAACCGGTATCCGCGATTAAGACACAAAGACCTTCCTTCAGAAAAGCCTCTGTGCCAACGCCAGCCCCATAGGACGGGGTTTCACAGTAGATTCTGCGGGTTGGGCAGCAGTCAAAACTTCTTCCCTCGGCTTCGCCCCCCGCTATCGACGGTTTCGGGTTACAGGTAACGCCGAGTTACCCGGGCTAGCCCGCCGCCGTTATATTGTTCTCACATGCAATAAAGTTATCTAAGCTGAGGTTGTTAAGAGATTTATGGACGAGCTAATAGGATTTATCGCAAGCAATAATAAGCTTAGCAAGATTCTCGCAGTGCTTGATTCAAAAGGTCCGATGGACAGCGCGACCATCGCCAAGACAACGCGGATAGTGGGAGCGGATAAGAGCATAGAGGAACTGGTAGAGAGAAAGCTGCTGGCGCATGAAGGGGGAAAGTATTCTTTAACCGAGCTTGGAAAGCTTGTGAGCCACAGGCTTCGGGGAATACGGTAGCTCCGTGCAGGAGCTTACTGACCTGTTAATTCCTCTTCTTTCAGATTCAGCGTGGCTCTTACCACGTCCTTTGCCGAGTAATCAAGAGAGAAACCCATCTCCCTCAGAAGTCCGATAGCCCGGTAGTTGTCAGGCAGCATAAGCGCATATATCGTCTCAAGTTTTTTATCTTTAGCGATCTCGATTATATAGTCCACAAGCTTTAACCCTATGCCCATGCGCTGCCACGGGTCTGCGACGCCGAAGACGATCTCGCCTGTTTTCCCGTCAGGTTCGATAAACAGCCTGACCACACCCAGTATTTTCCTCTTTCCCTCCTCCTCAAGTTCCGCAACTATGGCTATCTCACGGTCGTAATCAATATTGGTATACCTGGAGCTGAACTCATGAGCTATAGGTACTCTAAGGGTATCAAAAAACCTGTAGCGTATGGATTCATCTGATAGTGTCCTGAGCATCTCAATCCACAGGGGCTCATCCTCAGGCTTTATCGGTCTAAGAAGAACAGCCCTCCCGTCGCTGAGCCTCCAGAGGGTTTTATATTTCTCAGGATACGGGCTTATCACCAGGTGCGCATACGGCTCAAGCCTGGCGAATACGCGCTTCCTGTCTATGGCTGCGCGCGCATCGAGGGCAAAAGCCTCTTTTTCATCCACTAACAATGGGTTTATCTCGATCTCCCTAAGCTGCGGGAAGTCTACGAGTATCTGGGAGAAGCGCACCATTATCTCTTCAAGGAGCTTGATGTTCGCCGGGGATATGTCCCTCCAGCCTTTCAGGAGCTGGTAAATCTTGGTTTCCTCCATTATCCTTCTTACCAGTGTCCTGTTCAACGGAGGAAGACCTACAGCAACATCCCTGTAAAGCTCAACCTCAACCCCGCCCCTTCCGAAAAGGATAACAGGACCGAAAAGAGGGTCTGTCCTTGCCCCGATGATGACCTCATACCCTCTTTTCCTTATCATGGGCTGGACAGTAATACCCTGTATCTGCGCCTCAGGGTTGTATTCCCTGATCCTGTGCATGATGTCGTCGAACGCTTTCCGTAACTCTGCCTCAGAGCTGATATCAAGTACTACTCCTCCTGCATCTGTTTTATGCACGATCTGAGGAGAGAGTATCTTAAGGACGACAGGGTAGCCCATCATAGAAGCGAATGCTGCTGCCTCATCCGCTGTTTTTGCGACCAGCGTTCTGGCGACAGGGATGCTGTAGTGGTCAAGGAGATGCTTTGTCTCGGTCTCAGTCAGTATCTCGCGGTTCTCCCTTGCAGCCTCTCTCATGAGAACGATAAGTGGACGTTTGGGCGGGACGCTGTCTGCGGGCAGTTCTCCCGGCGTTTCGTAGAGCAGCTCAAGGTTTCGCTTGTACTGGTACATGTACATGAACGTGGCAACCGCCTGCTCGGGCGTATAATAGGTGGGAATGCCGCTTCCTGCAAAAATGCGGTTTGCCTCCTCCACTTCCTCGTAGCCCATGAAAGATGTCAGGTATGTCTTGCAAAAACCCTCTGTCCTGCACATATCCACAATGCTTTTTGCTATCTCGGCAGGGTCAGACCCACCCTGGGGGGTATATATTATCAGTATCCCGTCAACGTTGTCGTCCCTGAAGCATGCCTCTACCGCAGCCCTGTACCTGTCTGCTCCTGCATCCCCCAGGACATCTATTGGGTTCCCCCTGCTCCAGAATGGGGGCAGAACTCTGTTAAGCATCTCTACTGTCCCCGGGCTCAGTGATGCCAGCTTTCCTCCCCTTGCAATGGCAGCATCAGCAGCCATAACGCCGGGACCGCCTGCGTTGGTTATGATGGCAAGATTAGGTCCCCTGGGGAGGGGCTGCCTGCC
>JAPMTX010000145.1 GCA_026552855.1 Candidatus Methanoperedens sp.
GCCTTATATCCACTCTCAACAGTCTGACAAACTTCTTAATATATATCCCCTCAAATTTATATGGGGGTTAAGAATATTTAAATATATTTGAATGGTTAATGTGACAATGTCAAGTTAAAGTAAAGCCTGATTTACCTTAAAATCTGCATGCTTTAAGCGCATGTCGATATTTGGAGCGGTAGTATGATGCCGGAATTTGAAAAAGCCTATGAAATTCTGTTGATTAAGATTAAATAGCTTGCAGTTCAAGTATAGCTTATGACCACAGAAAAAATGTATAAATTCGATTTTACTGATGTGCTTATATGGTTAAGCATTATACTTTTAATTATTTGGGTTATTGCTAGGATTCTAGGGATAGGTTGATGTCCTGGCTTGATGCGATACCGGTTATCAGTGCAATACTGGCTATTATGGGTCTCAGTTTAAAAGCGGGCAGGATACTTCAAAAGCTAGACCAAGTCATAGAAGATGTGACAGAACTCAAACAGGATCTAAAAGATGTTAAAGCAGAGCTACAGGAACATGGCGAACGCCTGATGAGTTTAGAAATAAGCCATATGATCAATGGGAAGTAATGCGATTAATTTACATGAATTCCAGGATAAAAGATATCCATGCTCAAAAAAATCCTTTTTCTGTTGAATAAAATTAAATATATTGATAGTATAAAAGCTCATTAGCATATCATGAATTTGATAGAGGATTCCCAGGAACTGAACGAGGAAACAAGAGAAGAAATAGCCCTTGTACGTGCTGAAATAAAGGAAGGCAAATTCCATACTTTAGCTGAAGTCAAGAAAGAATTGAATCTATGACCTATGAAATCATTTATGGGATGATATCGGCGTTAAAAAGCGAGGGGGGTATATCGTGTTGCTCCTTGGTTTAAGCAGATGTTAAATATGTATCAGCCAAGAGGGAACCGAGCTTTTCTTGCCTGGTGTGTTCTGAGCTATCCTGCTGCAAGTAGACGTCCTTTGACTGCGGCAGGCGGGTCTTAGACGTTAGTTTTTGCGCGAACGGAGTACTATAGAATTTCTTGCGCATCCTTTCTACGTGTTCACTTTTCAGACGTTGTAAAGTGCGCTGGCGCAACGAACACCGGAACAACGGGACTACGTGAGCAGCTTCAGACGTGACGTATGAGATCCTCACACGATTTAGATGACAGGCCGTCCCGCCGCAGCGGGATGCGGGCTTGTCCGCACCTTCGACGGCCTGGAGGCTAAATCGGCGCGTTCAAAACGTCCGGGCGTCAGCCTGTATAGTAGTATGTAAAAACTTGTATCTCTTTTTTGTCTACCTGATTCTAAAAATCTGAATATACGCTGTTCAGCATGATTATAACCACTCAATTTTATATCTATATAGATTATGAAAACACCCATAATATCCCGTTACGGAATCATGCATTTTTCAGTAAAATTGGCCTTTTTTTATTTAGACTTAAAATGAAGCCTAAAAGCGAAGCTTATCTATAAGATTAATAATAGGTCTAATGATTGATTTTACCTACTGAACGTCTTGGCGCATATACAATAATCTATCGTTGATATCGGGGATGGATTTTTATGAGAGTTGTGTAAAATTTTGATTTTAATTTTATAAGAGCATTTCTTGTCTTTTCTTTTAAAGCAAATATTTTTATACTTACAAACTGTTATTAATTGGTTTATGCAAGAGACTAAGTGTATTGATTGGCAAGAATTAGAAAGAAAAGTTAAAAGTGCAATAGATGAGGGTTGCTCTTTCAATTTAGATTCTAAAGAAATGAGAGATAGAGAAATAGAAGAGTGGAAGTATATGCAAAAAGTTGCTGAAGGAAAACTTTCTATACTAGACGCTTTGTTCGCCGTATCAATCTTTTATTTAAGTGTAAGTCCGGCTTTTTTTTTGTATGGTTATTCTAATATTAATCTTTTATATGTAATCGCTGGGATTATAGCGTTAGCGCTTGGTGTTTGGTTATTCTTTTTTTATTGGTATAAAAGACGTCCTAGATGTACTGAAATTATTTTAGGTATTGAAAAGAGAATTCAATCAGAGAATTTAAAAAAACGAAAGGCTGAGAATGTTGGAATAAGCACTCAATAATCTTTTCCTTCTGCCTTCCCTTGTTATTTCCTACAATCTTATTAATAAAAGTGGTGTTTTATCAATATTAAAACCGTTATCAGTATCTTTAAAACAATAGCTTTATTAAAGAATAACCACTCGTTTTTTATATCCGTATAAAGTTTCGTTCACTGGAAATTAAATGCAGAACATTTTTAGCGTTTCAGGTATATTTATATTATATGGCTGAAGAGTTCTGTATAGTCCCCGATACCAGTGTCATCATCGATGGGAGGATCACAGCGAAATTAAAGGCAGGCGAATATAAACCTGCAACAGTGATAATCCCCGAAGCACTCGTTTCCGAACTTGAGGCGCAGGCGAACAGGGGGAGGGAAATAGGTTTCAAGGGGCTTGAGGAGTTAAAGGAACTCAACGAGATGGCAAAGAGGGGTGAGATAAAGCTTGAATATAAGGGAAAAAGACCGACGCCTGACCAGGTAAAACTTGCAGCGACAGGAGAGATAGATGCCATGATCCGCGCGGTGGCCATCGAAAATAACGCTATTTTCATAACAAGCGACCGCGTGCAGGCTGAAGTCGCCAGAGCCAAAGGGTTGAACGTGGAGTACCTGTTCCCCAAGATGGAGGAGCTAAAACCCCTGCACATAGAAGACTTCTTTACAGAGGACACCCTCTCAGTACACCTGAAGGCCAATGTCTCGCCAATGGCGAAAAGAGGCACTATAGGCAAACAGAAACTGGTACAGATCAGGGATGAGGCATGTACAGATACTGAGCTCCGGGGCATCATACGCGAACTCATCGAGAGAGCCAAGCGCGACCCCAATTCATACTTAGAGATAGATTACACAAACCTGACCGTGTTCCAGATAGGTTCTATGCGCATAGCAGCAGCACAGCCCCCGTTCTCAGACGGCATAGAAATAACTGCAGTAAGACCTGTAGCAGTGGTGCGGCTTGAGGACTACAGGCTGAGCAAGGAGCTCAAAAGCAGAATTACTGAGCGGCAGCGCGGTATTCTTGTCGCAGGTCCTCCTGGCGCGGGCAAATCCACCTTCGCCGCAGGTGTGGCTGAGTTCCTGCATGCCAGGGGCTACATAGTAAAAACAATGGAATCGCCGCGCGACCTCCAGGTGCAGGATGCAATAACGCAGTACGCCCCGCTGGAAAGGGATATGGAAAAGACTGCAGATATCCTGCTGCTCGTGAGACCAGATTATACCATATACGACGAGGTCAGGAAAACAAAGGATTTCTACGTATTTGCAGACATGAGGATGGCAGGCATAGGAATGGTCGGGGTCGTGCACGCCACCAGGGCTGTTGACGCCATCCAGAGGCTTATAGGCAGGGTTGAGCTCGGTGTTATACCACAGGTGGTTGATACGGTCATTTTCATTGAGAAGGGCGAGATCACCAAGGTTTACGACATTGGTTTTACGGTGAAAGTGCCGCAAGGGATGATTGAGGCGGATTTAGCAAGACCTGTAATAACCGTATCGGATTTTGAGACCGGGAGAGTGGAATATGAGATGTACACCTATGGCGAGCAGGTCGTAGTGATGCCTGTAGGTGAGATCGAGGTGAAACGCCCCGGTATATGGAGCCTTGCAACAGGGAGCATCCAGAGGGAGATACAGAAATATACACGGGGTGCAATCGATATAGAGATTACCTCCGATTCAAGCGCCACCGTATACATGGCTGAAGAGGATATACCAAGCGTTATCGGGAAAGGCGGGAAGAATATCGACCAGATCGAGAAAAAGCTGGGCATCCATCTGGATATCCGGGAGAGGCGAAAAGGTAAGGAAACAGGTAGAAAGATCGACAAAAGCGAGATCTCAAGCCTCATCCCGGCTGTCGAGCGCACAAAAAAATACGTCGTTCTCACTGTCGCCGGTTTAGCAGGTGAGACCGTGGACGTATACAGCGGGGAGGATTATCTTTTCACAGCGACCGTTGGGAGAAAGGGGGATATTAAGATAGGGAAAGATACGGACGCAGCCTACAAGATAATGGAAAACCCCTCCATTGTCACCGTGCGGTTAAGCCGCGGGGCTTGATCGGACACTTATACCGAAGATGCTATCAATCACCCAGGTGAGCACAGCATCAATATTTATAGTAATGCAGAGATTAACATAAGTATTGGGGAGGAGCAGATATGAATAAAAAGGTTCTTATCATAAATGAACTGGAGCCCGGAGTCAGGAAGAGGATACATGCCGTACAGATATCTTGAGGACGTAGCAACCGCGGATGCAGCTTTTGAAGTTGAGGGCAGGACGCTTGAAGAACTATTCAGGGATGCGGCAATCGCTACCTTCGAGGTCATGGTGGATACAAAAAGCGTGAAGCCTGAGATTGCTAAGGAGATCGAACTGAAGAACGAGGACATAGGAAACCTGCTCTTTGACTGGCTCTCAGAACTGGTCTACCTCAAGGATGCCGAATCCCTACTCTTCAGTTCGTTCGATGTCAGCATCAAGAAGAACGATGTTTATGAATTGAAAGCAAAAGCCAGAGGCGAGAGCATTAACCAGAGGAAACACAGCCTGAGGTCGGATGTGAAGGCTGTTACCTATCACATGTTCGAGGTTAAAAGAAGTGGAGAAAAATGGACTGCCACTGTTGTTCTTGATATATAGCGGAAATAAAATCTACAGGGGGTTATTATGGAGATAAAAAAGGTATCTGATTATTTATGGGAGATACCCGTCACAGAGAAGGAGGGGATGCGAGTACCTGCCAGGATATACGCGACAGAAAAGCTCCTGCGCGAGATGGATGCAGGGGTATTTGAGCAAATAACGAACGTAGCTTGCCTTCCCGGGATACAGAAATACGCGTACTGTATGCCGGATGGTCATTTAGGGTACGGCTTCCCCATAGGCGGGGTTGCGGCTTTTTCAAAGGAGGACGGGGTAATATCCCCGGGAGGGATAGGCTTTGATATCAACTGCGGGATGAGGCTTATCAGGACAGACCTGACTGTTGATGAGGTCTCACCGAGGATACGGGAGCTTGTGAGCCTGCTCTTTGAAACAGTACCTGCGGGCGTGGGTAGCAAGGGATTCGTGAGGCTCTCGGTGGAGGAGTTCAGGCGGGTAATGGCGTGCGGGGTGGACTGGTGCATCGAGAAAGGCTACGGCTGGGAAGAGGACAGGGAAAGAATAGAGGAGAACGGCTGCATTCCCGGTGCTGACCCCTCGAAGGTAAGCGAGAAAGCCATAAGCAGGGGGATATCACAGCTCGGAACGCTGGGCTCAGGCAACCATTACCTGGAGATACAGATCGCCACGCCTGAGAAGATATTTGATAAAGCTGCTGCAAAGGCGTTCGGGATATTCGAGAACCAGGCAGTGGTGATGGTGCACTGCGGCTCGAGGGGCTTCGGGCACCAGGTCGCAACTGATTACCTGCGCGTCTTCGATGTCGCTATGAGAAAATACGGCATAACTGTCAGGGACAGGGAACTTGCCTGTGCGCCGTTCAATTCTCCGGAGGGACAGGATTACTTCAAAGCCATGAAATGCGCTGCAAACATAGCTTTTGCGAACAGGCAGGTGATAGTCCACAGGATACGGCAGGGCTTCAGCAGGATATTCGGGAGAAAGCCTGAGGATATGGGGATGGACATAGTTTACGACGTGGCGCACAATGTTGCAAAGCTTGAGACACATGAGGTTGATGGCGTTGAGAGAGAACTTGTAGTCCACAGGAAAGGTGCAACCCGGTGCTTCGGTCCGGGAAGAAAGGAACTGCCTGCGATATACAGGAATATCGGTCAGCCCGTGATAATCGGTGGCTCCATGGAGACAGGCTCGTTCCTGCTTGTTGGCACTGAGAAGGCTATGAAGGAAACATTCGGCTCAACCATGCACGGCTCTGGCAGGACCATGTCAAGGACGAAGGCGAAGAAAGAGGTCATTGGCGCCGAGCTGAAAAAAAAGATGGAGGCGGCGGGCATCATAGTAAAATCGGTCTCCATGTCAGGTCTGGCTGAGGAGGCTGGCTTTGCGTACAAGAACATCTCAGAGGTGGTTGAGACAATGGAGATGGCGGGGATTTCGAGGAAGGTGGTGGAGTTAAGGCCTATAGGGAATATAAAGGGGTGAATTCCGTATCCTGAATTCCATATCCATATAAGCCTGCGACATCTATTTAATCCCGGACTGCTAAACTTATTTGGGGGCAAAATTCTTGACAAGGAAAGAGAGATTCATTAAGGACATAATGACGAAGAACGTGATCACCATCGCATCTACGCTTTCGATCAGGGAAATCGCAAAGATCATGGCGCGCGAGGATGTATCCGGGGTCGCGGTGGAGAACCCGGAGCGGGGTATAGTGGGCATAGTTGCAGAATGTGACGTACTTCGCCACTTCGGGAAAAGGAACTGGGAGCTTATGACAGCCGAGGAGATAATGACCCCGAACGTGAAAGCTATCATGCCTGAGACAACACTGGAGAAGGCTGCTGATGAGATGCAGAAGCACAATATCCACAGGCTGCTTGTGTTCGGCAGGGATTTAAGCGACCCTGCAATGCCGGTCGGGATAATCAGCGCAAGCGATATTGTTAAGCAGATTGGCAGGGATAGTATCTAGCAGGGTTTAAAATAAAAATGGTCCTGAGGCTTTACAATACATTATCAGGAGAAAAGGAAGTTTTCGTTCCGTTTAAAGATAACTTCGTGGGAATATACTCCTGCGGTCCCACAGTCTACGGCTTTGCCCACATCGGCAATCTCCGCGCCTACGTTTTTACGGATGTACTCAGGCGCTACCTTGAGTTTAAGGGATATACGACCAGGCAGGTCATGAACATTACCGACCTCGATGATAAGACAATTCGAGCCTCAAAAGAGCAGGGCGTAAGCCTCAGGGAATACACAGATAAGTATATCAGGTTTTTTTTCGAGGATATCGACCTCCTCAGGATAAAGAGGGCAGATGTTTACCCCAGGGTCACGGAGCACATAAAAGAAATGGTCGATCTGATCAAGATATTGCTTGATAAAGGCTATGCTTACAGGAAGGACGGTTCAATCTATTTCAAGGTGAGCAAATTTACAGATTACGGGAAACTGGCGAAGATAGACCTCTCGCAGGTAAAGCCCGGAGCTACAGTTGAAGCGGATGAGTACGAGAAGGAGGATGTGCGCGACTTCGCCCTGTGGAAGGAGAAGAGGGAGGGTGAGCCTTTCTGGGTGACGGATATAGGGGAGGGCAGACCGGGCTGGCATATCGAGTGCTCAGCCATGTCGATAAAATACCTCGGTCCGACTATAGATATACACACAGGTGGAGTTGATAACATCTTTCCCCACCACCAGAACGAGATAGCGCAGAGCGAGGCTGCGACGGGGCAGAGGTTCGTGCGGTACTGGATGCACTGCGAGCACCTGCTCGTCGATAATAAGAAGATGTCCAAGAGCCTGGGGAACATCATTACACTGCGGGACGTGATTGACAGGGGCTACGATCCTCTGGCACTGCAGTACCTGTTCGTTTCCTCGCACTACAGGTCAAAGCTGAACTTTACCTGGGAATCCATCCAGTATGCTTCGAATACCCTTGACAGGTTGAACCAGTTCGTGGAGAGGCTCAGGGATTACAGGTCTGAGTCAGGGGAGAATGAGGAGATCACCTTGCTTATCAGAAGGACCGCGGAGAGGTTTGAGAGCGAGATGGATAACGACCTCAATACGCCCGGAGCCTTCGCAGCCATCTTTGAGCTTGTCGGGAAAATCAATCTTGCCCTTGATGATGGGAGCCTTGGCACTGAAGCAGCGAAGGATGCATATGGACTTATGCTCAGGCTTGATACTGTTTTAGGTCTTCTGACCCTTAAAGAAAAAGGAGAGCTTTCAGGGGAAATTGAAGCGCTTATCGAGGAACGGGAGAAAGCCAGGAAAAGGAAGGACTTCAGGCAGGCTGATGAGATACGGAAAAAGCTTGTGGAGATGGGCATCGTCCTTGAGGATACAAAGACCGGGGTGAGGTGGAGGAAAAAATAACATTTATATCTTTTTCCTTCATTCCCTGAACCTCTTCTCCACAGAAACAACATGACCCAGGTACCCCTCGGCGCCGGCAAGCCTGGTGATGGTCTCTCTCAGGCTTCTCAGCCCCTGTTCATTTATTATCTGCACGCTTGATCTTATTATGAAATGGTTCACATTAAGACCTGAGACCATTCTCACGTATCCTCCTGTGGGAAGCACATGGTTTGTGCCGGAGGCATAATCCCCCGCCGCCGCCGGAGCGTACCTCCCCACGGAGATGGAACCCGCATGCTGCACCTTCTGGAGAACGTCCAGTGGGTCGGTCACCATTATCTGCAGATGCTCTGGCGCAAGCCTGTCCGAGGTCAGGATGCCTTCATCCATGCTGTCGGCTATGAGGATGGCAGCGTGCTCCAGGGATTTCTCGATGAGATCTTTCCTGGGCAGGGTTTTTGCCTGGGCTCCGAGTTCTTTTTTGACCTTACCTGCAAGCTCGGTAGAGGTCGTGATCAGTATGGCTGTGGCTTTCGGGTCATGCTCTATCTGGGCTATCATATCCGCCGCTACCCAGTCGGGTTCCCCGGTTCCGTCGGCAAGGATGACGATCTCCGAGGGACCAGTCGGGAAATCTATCTCTACTGTACTGCGGACAAGCATCTTGGCTGCTGTAACGTAAACGCTTCCGGGACCCACTATCTTATCTACAGGCGGGATAGTCTCTGTCCCGAATGCCATGGCTGCTATCGCCTGCGCTCCCCCGACCTTGAAAATCCTGTCCGCGCCTGCCATATCCGCAGCTACCAGGGTCAGTGGGTTTACTGTCCCGTTTTTACCCGGAGGCGTGCATACGGTCACTTCAACAACACCAGCGATCTTTGCAGGTATTACGGTCATCAGGGCTGTGGAAGGATAAGTAAGGTCCCCGCCGGGCACATAGGCGCCCACGCTTGCTATAGGGGTCATTTTGTATCCAAGAATAAGACCCGGCTCGACCTCTGTAAGGGACAGCCCTTCCCCAACCTGGCTTCCGTGGTACGCTGCTATGTTTAAAGCGGCATTCTCAAGCGCCTCGATAGTCTCCGTAGGGACGGTTTCATACGCATTCTCGATCTCTATGTCCTCCACCTCAAGCTCAAGTATATCCGCCCCGTCAAATTTCTTCGTAAGTCTTCGCAGGGCATCATCGCCCTCCCTCTTGACATCCTCTATTATCCCGCTCACGTCGCCCATGACTTTAAAAAAGTCCATCTCTCTCGGTATGATCCGCTCGATATCATCCTGTGTAAGCTCAGAGATTCTTTTGTACAGCATGCTAAACACTCCAAATAACAATAATCTTTCAAGATGATAACTTTAATGTCCGCATCTGCGAGTTAACGATCCTTATTAAGGAGATACAGTACCATCTCCCTGTCATCAAAGAGAAGGCGGTATATCAGGGGAGATTGCTTAACGACCTCTTTTATGCTTGCTTTTCCTCTGAAGAACTCATTAAAGTCCGCAGGTTTACCTATCATCAGTATGTCCCTGAACCCTTCTCCGATCTTACATTTATTTGCCCTTACCATGTAGCCAGCCGCCTCAATGCTCTCAAGGTATGCCTCTAACCTGTCATCTTTTATTCTGACCGTTGATTTACCGTCGATGAAGGTGACCTCTTTCATTCAACCTTCCCGAATAGCATCTTTGATTTCGCAGATAAGGTTTGGCTCCGATGGGATTAATCTTTCTCTGTAAGCACATCTACCCGCCCATGAAGCTCAGCCACGCTCTCAGCAAGATTTTTGAGGATCCCGACGCATCTGTCTACGAAATTCGTCGACATTGTGATATCGGTAGCTTCCCTTGACTCCACGATATCTCTTGTAGAATCCGCAATATCTTTCATCAGCCGATCAGTCATCTCCACGATCTCTTCCGGGGTATAAACCATTTTAACACTCCTCCTTATAATAGGATTTAATGTCCTCTATGTTCTTTAATATTTTGATATGGCTGCGGTTGTAATATAATAAATCGACATATTTATTATGATAGAAGCTATTCAGGAGCCAGGAGAATTGCAATGAAGGAACAAATTGAAGTACGCTCATTAAAAGAAGGTAAGTACGTCCTGATAGACGAAGAACCGTGTATCATTAAAAGTATGACCCATTCCAAGACCGGGAAGCACGGCTCTGCAAAATCCAGGATAGATGCTATCGGCATATTTGACGGCGTCAAGCGGTCAATCATAGCTCCGGTCACTGATAAAATATACGTCCCTGTAGTAGAGAGGAAATCAGGGCAGGTACTCTCGGTTTCAGGCGACGTAGTACAGATAATGGACCTTGCGGATTATTCCACGCTGGAACTTAAGATACCCGAAGAACTCAAAGGTAAATTAGCGCCCGGAAAAGAGATATCCTATCTGATCTCGATGGGGAAAATGAGAATTGACATGCGTACATAGATGAACAAAGCTTTTTTTGCTGATGCAAATTCCGATTATAAAAACACGCGGTATGTGATATGCGGGGTGCCTTTTGACTGCACCTCTTGCTTCAGGCTCGGCAGCAGGTACGCGCCGCAGGAGATGAGGAACAACTCCTATAATTTCGAGACGTATAGTTACCTGTTCGATATCGACCTGCTGGATGTCCCTATCCACGATGCAGGCGATCTGGAAGTTGCGCAGAACATTGATGATACGCTGGACATGATATCGGTCCACGCCGATAATTACGTGGAAGACGGGAAGATACCCGTGATGCTCGGCGGCGAGCATTCCCTTACGCTGCCTTTTATCAGAGCCTGCAAGAAGAAGTACCCCGACCTTACATGCATTGTCCTCGACGCGCACCTTGACCTGCGGCAGGAGTACGAGGGTGAGAAGAACAGCCATGCGTGCATCTCAAGGCACATCATCGAGGATGTGACCGGGAAATACGCCTCCATCGGCATACGGAGCGGGACGCGTGAGGAATTTGAATACGTTAAAGCGGGCGGGATCAAGATGTTCACTTCTGAGGACGTGATCCTGACTGGCATAGAGAGTGTTGTGAACGAGCTTCGCGATTACATCAGGGGACCTGTCTACCTGTCCATCGACATGGATGCAATAGACCCGGCGTACGCCCCTGCGCTGGGGACGCCTGAGCCTTACGGCATAACCCCGCGCGATGTCAGGGCAGTAATAGCCTGCCTTGCGCCGTACATCGTGGGTTTTGATCTTGTTGAGATAGCGCCTGAGTACGATTCAGGCGGAACTGCACTTCTTGGCGCAAAACTTGTGCGGGATTTCATAGCTGCGAGCGCTAAAGCCGCACTGCGGGTTTCCGAATAACAATGCAGTCCCTGTTTTACCCAGATCCAGATAAAACGGTATTTATCCGGTTTATAATAATTCATTTACCCTGAAAAACTATATATACTTTTATTTTCCTATAAAAAGATTCGCAGATTTTAATTAAGAGGTGAAAATAAATGACACAGCAGGTACCGCCGATACTTCCACTGGCGCCGGTTGAGCGCATTGTTCGGAAGGCAGGGGCTGACAGGGTCAGTGAAGGGGCAGGCATCGAGCTTGCAAAAGTGCTTGAGGATTACGGGCTTGAGGTCTCGCGCGAGGCTATAACCTTGGCAAAGCACGCAGGCAGGACAACCGTAAAGGAAGAGGATATCAGGCTTGCGGTGGCGAGGATCAAGAAGGGATAATTGGGTCTTCTGGATGGGGATTGGGATTTTTATGCTCATAAAGATGAAGAAAATCCCTAACTCTTCCTGAAATGCAAAAATTAGGTGAGAATAGAAGCTTAAAGATATATTAGCCAGCATTATTCTGTCTATTTAAAACCTCCTCCACAGAGGGATATTATACTCCCTGTATTTTCGATAAATCAAGCCTGCATAGATAACATCATAGACAAAAATTGAAACGAAGAAAAAAGGTAAAAGAACTGAACCCTGTGAAATAGGCTGGTACAGGTAAAAAGCCAGACTACTTATACCTGTGCCAAACATTTTAAAAAGTGCGATGTAGATCGATTGCCCCCTGAGATCGCCACGGCTGAACAGCATTACAATGAATAGAACCGACATCATGAGATTTTGTCCGAACGCTGCATATGCGCCCTGCCAATCATTGAATTCGTAAGTAATGGATAAAACCAGACCGAAGCCGGTAACTAAAGCTAATAAAAACATAGTATAGAGTTTTTTATTTGAAAGAGCGGGGAATTCGGATTTCCCGTACTTTAAAAACTGGAACACGATAAGGACATCTAATAAGAACCATATGTAGTTTATATAAAGCTGGGGAGGAGAGTGCGGATGGATAAATGAGAATATGCCCTCCCAGGAGATATTTGCACAAAGGGCAGCTAAAGGCATTCCATATGTTCTATCTTTTATCCCGCGCCTGATGATGAGAATATAAGTCAGTGACCAGAACAGTCCACCAACGATCATTAGCGCTGTATACATTTTTAGCGTCCCTTTTTTGACATCTATCAATGTGTTCAGGCTATTTATTGGTTTTTAAAAAATGGTCAAGCCCAGGATTAAAGGTAAAATACGATTCTTTTGAAACCTTTGGAAAATTGAAAGTGGACTTTTTATTTTCTCCATATGCTGTTTCCCTCTATTGGCACTCCTGGAGATAGCTCACAAAGGTTAATTTTTTCAACATCTCAGGGAATATTAGGATATGCGCTTTGACCTGCACATCCATTCGAACCATTCATCGGACAGCAGTCTCACAGTAGATGATATCCTGCGGCAGGCTGTAAAAAAGGGGCTTGATGGCATCGCGATATGCGACCACAACACTGTCGAGGGAAGCCTGCTGGGCATCAGGCGCGCCCGCGAATTGAACCTGCCCCTGCTCGTACTGCCAGGAATGGAAGTGTCGGCTGATGAAGGTCATCTCCTCGTATTAGGGGTAAGGGAAAATATCCCGCCCCACCGCCCGTATACCGAGATCATCAGGACCGTCCGGCAGAAAGGCGGCGTGGCGATTGCTGCACATCCTTTTAAGGGAGAGGGAATAGGCTACAGGGCAAAAGATGCAGACGCCGTTGAGACCTTCAATTCCAGGTGCATATTCGGTGAGAACGAAAAAGCAAAAGAACTGGCGCAGGAGTTCGGAAAACCCGAAGTAGGAGGGAGCGATTCCCATATGCTGGCAGCGATAGGTCTTGCCTATGCTGAGATAGATGCAGAAGCGAATGAAGGATCTGTTTTATCCGCCATAAGGGAGGGAAGGACGAGTTCATCAGGGCAGATAGCGCCCATATATATTGTTTTTATCCAGGCTGTACGGGGTTTATTCAGGAGAGCACGGCGGCTTGGAAAAGAGCTTTATAGCAGGATTTTCCATTAGAACGTAAGAGGCATTATGGCAGATTACGATGTGATCGTTGTAGGAGGAGGAATTAGCGGTCTCCTTTCTGCCCTGACTGTTTCCAGGCACGGGAAAAAGGTTCTTGTTCTTGAAAAAGATAGCGTGGTCGGAGGCAATTGCAATAGCTACAACGTAGACGGCTTCCAGGTGGATACGGGCGTACATGCCATAACCCATCTGCGGGAAGGACCGCTTCGGCGGCTGATGGATGAATATTTCACGTATTTGCCTGTGTTCCTGAATCACGGGGATTACCATGTACGCACGGAAAAAGGTCTTACGAAAATGCCCTCAAATATTAAAGAATTCGTCACTTTTGATATCCTGCCAAGGAAAGACAGATTCCTTCTTTCGCAGGCATTGACAAAAGCCCTTACACAGGTGACATTCGGGATGCTGGAAGGCAATCAGCCCGTATACGATCACCTGCCCGGTGGGCTGTCTATGGATACCTATGATTTCGTGGACGCGATCTCTTACTCTCTCTCCGGCAAATCCATGAAAGAGACCTCGATAAACCGCATATTATATGGGGGGAGCTTTGTCAGGGATAGCATCTCAGAAGGTATTTTTGAGGATGACCAGCAAGAGAATACCTCCTATACATCAAAGATAACAGATACGCTATCAAGATACCAGTTAAAAAGCCATATCTCGACCATAAGCAGGCTGGCTACCAATAAAATCGCCTACGCGCAGGGATATCCTCGCGGCGGCTTGAAGTCTCTTTTAAGTGCGGTTTTATACTCTATGCCAAAGACGGTGCAAATCAAAACCAGCTCAAGAGTAAAAAAGATAATATCCGAGGAGGGGAAGGTGACAGGAGTTGCTACAGATAGCGGTGTAATCAGAGCCGGTACGGTCGTATATTCAGGTTTTGTAAAAGACCTTCCAGATTTAATTGAGCTGCCCGCTGATTATAAAGAGGCTCTCTCCCGTATCGACCAGACATTGAGCCTTACCATATGGCTTGGCTTGAGTGAAAAAATAAAGGAATTCGATTATATGGGTTCCGAAATCTGGTTCAAGGGCGGCGCGTACTGGGCGATGCCTGTCAGCAATCATGACCCGGGTCTTGCACCTGCAGGCAAGCAATTAATCGGGTTCACATTTATTATCGATAATAAAAAGAACATAGAGAGTGAGAAGAAACGGGCGTTTGAGCTTATCCTGAGAGCAGTTCCGGGCATCGAGAAAAGGATAGAGATGACCCATTACCAGGTGACCATCCCGGAGAAAGCAGCGGTTACCATTAACGGATTTTTTGCGACTTCACGCCCGCCAGTTCCGAACCTTTACCTTGCAGGGACTGATACTGATAACAGGAGCATGGGGATAACGAGGGCGGCATATTCTGTGCTTGAGCTTTTGAAAGCTATGAAAGAAGATAAAAAACTCTGATCAGGTTTTGGCTTTTCTCTTCTTCATATAATCCGAAAGACCTGAACCCAGCACAATAACAACCCCGGCAGTGAAAACCATGGCTCCGACAAGTTTTGGATTTGAAAGTTTATCTTCCAAAAGAAGTATCACGCCTGCATGCAGTACCAGCAGACCCAGTATGAAGGATATTATTTCCCTGTATCTATGGAAAACCGTGAAGTATATCAGACCTGCTAACCATGTCCCGATACCGAGATATTCATAAGAAATATTGCTTTTAGCAGGTTCATAAATCCTGTAATACAGTCCTGAAAGCAGGAAAGCTGCACCAATCGATCCCAAAATTAGTTTTTTCATAATCATATTAATCGTTTACTTCTTCACCTATGAGCTTCATCATGTAAATCCCTTCTGTATCCGGGAGTCTTTATATGGCAGGGTATCAAACTCAAAATTTAATACTTTATCAGTGGTTTAACACCTCATGATAGATAAAGCAGGGTACATGCGGTACATACAGACCTGCGGGAGACTGGCATGAAAATAATCCCGATAGCGGCGGATTCGCTCGGTACGCGCAGCATGGCGACGTTCGTTAAGACCGATGACTGCAATATCTGTATAGACCCTTCTGTCTCCCTGGGACCGAAACGCTACGGTCTTCCGCCTCATCCGATGGAGTACGAGAAACTGGATGAGCACTGGAAGGGTATAAGGGAATACGCCGGAAAATCCGATATACTGATTTTAACTCATTACCACTACGACCACCACGACCCGGACACACCTGAGATCTACAGGGATAAGACCGTGTTCATAAAACATCCTGAAGAGAACATCAACCGCAGCCAGAAGGTAAGGGCTGCCTATTTTTTAAAGCAGATAAATGGCATGCCTGAGAAGCTCGAATACGCGGACGGCAGGGAATTCTCTTTCGGGAATACCACAATTCGTTTCTCAGATGCAGTGTTCCACGGGACAGGGAACAGGCTGGGGTATGTGGTCGAAGTGAGTATCAGGGAAGGCGGGGACTGTTTCGTGTTCACATCAGACGTGGAGGGTCCGAACACGAAGGAACAGACCGAGTTCATTATCACAGAAAACCCGGATACTGCATATCTTGACGGTCCTCTCTCCTACATGCTGGGCTATCGCTACTCTTATGAAAGTCTTGCTGGTGCTGTTGAGAACATACTGAGAATCCTTAAAGAGACCGATATGGAAAAGCTCATAATCGACCACCACCTTCTGCGGGACATGAACTGGAAGGAAAAGATCGCAAGGGTATTCGAGGCTGGAAAAGAGGTACTGACCGCAGCAGAGTTCCAGGGCACTTCGAACAACCTGCTTGAAGCGAGGCGAAAGGAGCTGTTTAAAGAGCATCCTGTGCGAGGCAGTGCCTGCATGGTTAAGGGTGTGGAAGAATGATCATAGGTGCGTCATCCTTTGCTGCGCCGCTGCCTGAGCTGCGAAAGGAAGTGGAGAGCATTGAACTCTATATCCCCAAGCTGGGACTGTACAGTGGGTACAGGCTGGTAAAAGAGAATGTAGATAAATTGCATGATTTACTCTCAACATACAGCATTCCCACCTCCATCCATGCCCCTTACTTTGGTGAGACGCCAAAATACCCTGTAGAGCTCGTCGTGGATACGGCGCACATGGGTAAAACGCAGTTCAGGATAATGGAGGAGAACATCAGCCTGGCGCATGAGCTTGGCTCAAGCGTTGTTGTAGTTCATCCGGGAAAGGTCAGGGGGGGCAGGGAGAGCTCTTTTATGCAGATGGTCGAAAACCTCAGGCAATTGTCTGCAAAAGCCGGGGACTGCGGTGTTGTCCTGGGTCTTGAGAACAAGGAGGGAACAGACCTCGCGAACCTGTGCTGTACTGCAGAGGAGCTTTTGAGGGCGGTAGAAGAGGTGAACTCCCGGTTCTTAAGGATCACCTTTGACACCGGGCATGCGAACCTCACGTACGGCGGGGACATGGGGGGATTGCGCGGGTTCGTAAAGAAGATAAGCGACCATGTTGTGCACGTCCATGTGCACGATAACACAGGCACAACGGATGAGAAGTATTTCGGGGACATGCACTTCGCACCCGGAGAGGGGAACATAGATTTCACGATATTGAGGGAACTGCATTTTGACGGCGTATACAACCTTGAGGTATTCTCTATAGAGGACGTGCGGAAAGGCAAGGTGATGCTGAAGAGCCTGATGTAAAATCGCATAAGTATATTACATGACAGGTTATTAAGCCGGGCAATGTCGCTGTTCGAGGCAAGGTTCTACGAGTTCAACGTCCATCTGCCGCCAGATGCGGATTCGCTTACCAGGTTTGCACTTGAGGCTAAACGGTACGGGTATTCAGGGATCGCCGTATCTAATTTAGAGATAGACGGGAATATCCCGCAGGGCTTTTCTATCTATAGCGCTGTTGAGGTGTCGGGTAAGCCTTCAAAACTCAGGGACGAGGTGAAAAGATACAGAGGGAGCGGAGATATATTGATAGCAAGAGGGGGGGATGAAGAGTTCAACCGCGCTGCTGTTGAGACTGCTGGGCTTGATATCCTCCTGCAACCAGCGAAATTCAACCATGTCCTTGCAAAAGCGGCTTATGATAATTCAATAACCCTCGGTTTCAACGCAGGCTCCATCATACGCCTGCGGGGAGAGGCGCGCATCAGGGAATTGAGAACCATGAGGGCGAACCTGAAATTCGCGCGGAAATACGAAGTGGCGATGCTGCTCACATGCAGCCCGAACTCCATCTACGACCTCCGCTCGCCCAGAGAGGCTGCTGCGCTTGCAAGCCTCTTCGGGATGACGGAAACGGAGGCGGTTCGCGCCATGAGCGCAGTCCCACTTGATATCCTGAAAAGGAAAAGCCCTGATTATATACAGGAGGGTGTTGAAATAATATGACGACCATCCCTACGCTGCGGGATAAAAAGCGTTATATCGCTTTTGAGATCACATCAGAGCACACAATAACCCGGCATGAAATGTCGGAGGAGATACATAGTTCGATAGGTTCGCTATTCGGGGACGCTGGAGCAAGTGAGATCAATGCAGGGCTTGTATCCTTTGAGAGAGAGTACGGGATACTCCGCTGCGCAAGGGAAAAAACCACGCAGGCCAGGGCAGCGCTTGCGTGCATAAATAAGCTCCGCGGGGCGCGCGTCTCCGTTTTAGTACTGGGAATATCGGGCACTATCAAGGGAGCGATGGAAAAGTTTATACAGCAGCTTCCCAATAAAGACTCCTGACCGAGAATAAAGAAATAAGAACATCCAGTTATCTGTGTGGAGTAAAAATCAATCCGTGAAAACGAAATTGATATATTCCCAGACAGTCCTCTTAATGAGAGAATATAATCGTTAGAAAAACAGACATGAGTTACGTTTTTGACATCAAGGAGTTGAAATAATGCAAATGGCACCCCAGATGGGATACGACAGGGCGATAACAGTATTCAGCCCTGATGGAAGGCTGTTCCAGGTAGAATATGCGCGTGAGGCAGTGAAGCGCGGAACGACTGCCGTAGGAGTGAAAGCGACTGACGGAGTGGCGCTTTTAGTGGATAAGCGGGTTACAAGCAAACTGCTTGAGGCAGAATCCATAGAGAAGATATTCCAGATAGACGAACATATAGGAGCGGCTACATCAGGTCTTGTCGCGGATGCGCGCGCCCTTATCGACCGCGCCCGCGTGGAGGCTCAGATCAACCGGGTCACCTACGATGAGCCGATAGGCGTCGAGACGCTCTCCAAGAAAATATGCGACTTCAAGCAGACATATACGCAGTACGGCGGTGTAAGACCGTTCGGGACTGCACTTCTCATAGCAGGGGTTGACGACAGCCGCGCCCGGCTCTTCGAGACCGATCCGAGCGGCGCTTTGCTTGAATACAAAGCTACAGGCATAGGCTCAGGAAGGACAGAGACCATGGAGGTCTTTGAGAAAAAGTATACTGATGACATTAAACTCGACGATGCAATCATTCTCGGGCTTGAAGCTCTTCACAGCACAACCGAGGGCGTGTTCAATGCCTCGACCATCGAGATAGGGGTGATCGAGCTTTCGACCAGGAAATTCAGGAAACTTGAGCCCTCGGAAGTGGAAAGTTACGTTGAGAAGGTTATAAAGGCTCACGCCTCTGAGACCAAGGGTAAAGGGAAGGAAAAGAAGAAAGAAGAGTGAGGCGGTATGGTCGCCCTTGATGAATCCATAATTGCGCGGCTTAAGACCCACGGCAAGGAGTTTGAGGTTTTTGTTGATCCCGATGGAGCCCTGGCTTTTAAAAGAGGCGACCCTGTGAAGATCGAGAACATCCTGGCGGTCGAGGATGTGTTCTCTGATGCCAAAAACGGGGACAGACCTGCGGAGCAGGACGTCATGAACGCTTTCGGGACAACGGATGCGCTCAAGATCGCGGAAAAGATAATCCGCGAAGGGGAACTTCAGCTCACCACCGAGCAGAGAAGGAAGATACAGGAGGATAAAAAGAAGCAGGTGATCGCATTTATCGCCCGCAATGCCATAAATCCCCAGACAAAGGGGCCGCACCCTCCTGCGCGCATAGAGGCTGCAATGGATGAGGCTGGCGTGCATATCGATCCCATGAAAAGCGTGGAAGAGCAGGTAGATATCACCATGAAGGCGATAAGACCTGTGATACCTATCCGCTTTGAGGAAGTGAAGGTAGCTATAAAGCTCCCGCCCGAGTACGCTGCAAAAGGATACGGCAGTGTGGCAAAGTTCGGGAACCTGATAAAACAGGAATGGCAGAACGACGGTTCGTGGATCGGCGTTATCTCAATACCTGCAGGAATGCAGGATGATCTGTACAGTCTGCTGAACAGGCTCACTAAAGGCTCTGCCGAGACGAGGTTATTGAAGTGATGGAAATGGATAAAAAATTGGTTATTCCGGGTGATTTTCTATCTGATGATGCAGAACTGGCTGATGAGGGCACGTACGTTGAGGACGGGAGGGTGTACTCCTCGGTCTTCGGTGTGGCATCTCTGAAAGACCGCATCAGGGTAGTCCCGCTCTCCGGGAAATATATCCCCAGAGCCGGTGACGTGATAATTGGCGTTATAAAAGAGATTGCTTTTTCTAACTGGATCGTGGATATCAGGTCTCCTTACGAGGGACTGCTGCACATTTCAGAATTTCCCCGGCGGATTGAGAGCGCGGATATGTCTAGGTACCTCAATATCGGCGATTCGATAATGGCACTTGTAAGCGATGTTGACGCGAATATGAAGGTCGAACTTACACTGAACGACCAGAGGCTAAGACCGATAAAGGAGGGGCGTATCATTGAAGTGACGCCTTCCAAGGTCCCAAGGTTGATCGGCAGGGGCGGTTCGATGATCGCAATGCTGAAGAGCGAGACCGGCTGCAATATCTTTATCGGTCAGAACGGCAGGGTCTGGATATCAGGCAAGGATAAAGGCATGGACCTGGCAGCCAGGGCGATACTCAAAATAGAGAAAGAGACGCATATTTCGGGTCTTACCGACAGGATAACAAAGTTCCTGAAGGAAGAGAAGGGTGAGAAACCTAAAGAAAAAGAACCGGAGCAAGAAGAGGTTAAGAAAACCGAAACCCCTGAGGAAGAACCTCTGCCAGCGCAGGAGGAAAAAATTGAAGAGGATAAATCCGGAGGGATTCTTGATGAACTCCTCGGGAATGACAAATAATTTGTTTTTCACAAAAGAGTAAGAGAGAGAAAGAGAAGAGGAATTTTATGAGCAAACCAGAGAAGTTAATTGAAAATGGAATTCGCCTTGACGGCAGAAAACCTGATGAGTTAAGACACATCAAAATCAAGGTGGGTGTCCTAAATAGAGCGGACGGCTCGTGTTACTTTGAGTTCGGCGGGAACAAGGTGATCGCCGCTGTTTACGGTCCGAGGGAAGTACATCCCCGCCACATGCAGAAATCGACCAGTGCGGTGGTGCGGTACAGGTACAATATGGCATCGTTCTCGGTTGAGGAGCGAAAGCGTCCAGGACCTGACAGGAGGAGCATTGAGGTCTCAAAGGTGAGCAGGGAGGCGCTTGAACCCGTGATATTCCAGGAATATTTCCCCCGCTCAGCTATCGACATCTTCGTGGAGGTGCTCCAGGCTGATGCAGGTACAAGGACTGCGGGTATTAACGCAGCCTCCATAGCCCTTGCGGATGCAGGAATACCCATGAAGAGCCTTGTTTCAGCCTGCGCTGCAGGGAAGATAGATGGAACAGTGGTGCTTGACCTGAACAAGGACGAGGATAACTACGGACAGGCTGATATGCCCATAGCAATGACGCCGGACGGAAGGATTACACTTCTCCAGATGGATGGCAACCTCTCAAAGGACGAGTTCAGGGAGGCATTTGAATTGGCGAAAGGAGGATGCGCTGCTATCTACGAGATGCAGAGAGCCGCTCTTCTTGAGAGATACACCTCTCAGACGGAAGGTGATGTCCTTGAGTAACGAGGTAATGACTGAACTGCGTAAAGATTACATATACAACCTCATGATCAAGGGAGAGCGTGAGGACGGGCGCGCCTTTGACCAGTACAGGGAGATAATCATCGAGACGAATGTCATAAATAAAGCAGAAGGGTCGGCGCGCGTGCAGCTCGGGGACACGCATCTCGTGGTGGGCGTGAAGATCCAGCCGGGTACGCCTTTTCCTGACACGCCTGACCAGGGCGTGATAATCACGAACCTTGAGCTTATCCCGCTTGCATCGCCCGTATTTGAGGCAGGTCCTCCGAGGGAGGATGCCATCGAGCTTGCGCGGGTGGTGGACAGGGGCGTGCGCGAATCCGGAGCCGTTGACCTTTCCAAGCTGTGCATAACGCCGGGTGAGAAGGTATGGATGGTATTCATAGACGTGCATGTGCTGGACGACGGCGGGAACATAATGGACGCAGCTTCCCTCGGAGCTGTGGCAGCGCTTCTGACCGCGAAACTGCCCAATAAGCGCTTTGATATGGGCGAGGATACGGATATCCCGATGAGGGACGTGCCTGTGGCAATTACCGCAGTCGAGATTGGCGGCTCTGTAATGCTTGACCCATCTTTAGATGAAGAAAGCATAGCAGGGACAAAGCTCACGGTCACATCCAACCAGGAGGGGGCTGTATCAGCCATGCAGAAGAGCGGAGTAAACCCTCTTACCACCGAACAGATAAATTATATAGTGGATATTGCAATTGAGAAGGCAAAAGAAATTAGAGAGAAGTTCCTGGTGATATAATCATGGCAGAAATCAGAGTAAAAGGAAGAAAAACAAGATCTGCAGGCAGATTCGGTGTCAGGTACGGCGTCAAGAACAGAAAGCTTGTGGCTGATATCGAGGAGAAGATGCACGCTGAGTATACCTGCTCGAAATGCGGCGCTAAGAAGTTAAAAAGGGTTGCCACGGGCATATGGCAGTGCATGAAATGCAATACTTCGTTCACCGGCGGCTCATACGTACCCCAGACCTCGGCGCACCTCACAGTCCTGAGAGCAGTCCACGGCGAAAGAGCGGAAATGAGCGCAGCCAGCGTACCCAAACCTGCAGCTCTGCCTGCAAAGACGGAGTAACCAAAAACATGGTCTATAAGTGTACCCGCTGCAAGCGGGCGGTTGAGATAGATTACCAGTACAGCGGCATCCGCTGTCCTTACTGCGGACACCGCATCCTTGTCAAGGAAAGACCCGTGCTTGTGAAGCGCGTAAAAGCCGAATGATTATTACCACGGCGCGCAAACCTTCTTCAAAGATACGCACGTTCTGCAAGCACCTTGGCAGGTTCACAGGCTGGGAATACGTTACCCGCGGGAAGACGGGTCTTGAGGCGTTCGCTGATGAGCCTTTTCTGCTCGTGGGTGAGCACAGGGGAAATCCCGGAAGCTTTAACTTTTTTGTGAACGGGGACCCCATCCTCTCAATACATGCCAGCGTCTCCCTGGATAAAGAGGTTGGACCCGGCGAGGAGCCTGTCATAGAGGGGGAATCCCCTTTAGCCCGCGCCCTGGGCAGGGCGACGGGGCTGAAAACGGAAGGGACTTCAGAAAGGGTTATCCGTATCAACGATAAAATTGAATTTATTGATAAAGATGAACCCGTTATTGTATTGAAGGTTCTGGACAAGAGAGGCGAATGGATTGTTTGACCTGTTCAGGAAAGAGGAGCTAAACTCCCTGAAAGAGAAGGTAGCCCTGCTTGAGGAAGAGAACAGGAAGCTCCTGCTGCGTCTTGAGAAAAGGGATGAGAAAACAAAGAAGACCGTAGCTACCAAGCAGGAAGTTGACCGGGAGCTGAATGAAGCAAGACAGAGGATCTCTTCGCTTGAGAACGAGGTGCAGAAGCTTAAAAAAGAAACACCGTCAGAGCTGAACTTCCGCTTCTCAGAGAGTTTACCGAAGAAGAGGCTTGAGGAGATCCTTTTCCTTCTCGGCTCATTGCAATCGAAGACTTCCACGCTGGTAACTATCTATCTTGCAAAGGATGACGCATTTCAAAATCTTGCACCAGGTATAATGGACCAGATAGAGAGTTCAGACCGCTACCTGATCGAAAAAATAGAATCAACGACCGGGAAGGCGGTTTTTTACGATACGGAACGGACTGTCAAACTTGTGGTTATCCCTGTTTTTCCGATACTGCATACTGAATATTCTATGGATAGGCGGTTCAACACCGAGCCCCTTAAAAAGAGCCTTGAGAGTGAAAAGACGCTTGTGGTCAACGCCCATGCAGGTGAGACGTTCACAGGAGTGATCGAGGCTGGTGAATTTATCGAGCATGAGGTCATAAGGAGCAGTGTGATGGGGAAGCACTCAAAGGGCGGCTGGAGCCAGAAGCGCTTCCAGAGCCTTGTTGAGGAGGACGTGAAGCACCATGCTGATAAGGTGAGGGAGGCTCTTCTTCCAATGGCTGGGAGGCATAAGGATATACAGTACATCATCACTGGCGGCGAGGGGAGGCTGGTAAAGATGGTACTTGAGGGACTGGATTACCCTCTTGTGATGAAGAGCATGGAGCCTGTAGAGAGGAGGAGTGCTGAGCAGGTGCTGAGGGAAGTGATGATGGGGCGGTGGTACGGGATATAATGATTCTGATAAAGCTAACCAAGAAGTAGATATATAAATTAATAGGTTTATAAAACATCATGAGATATGAAATTTATTATCAAAAATTTTGGTCCAATCAAAAATGCTGATGTGATCTTGGGTGATTTTAATGCCTTTATAGGTCCAGGAGGCACTGGAAAATCGTACCTTGCATATCTAGTCTGGATGCTTCTTAAAATGGAACCAAAATGGGAGACATTAGCTGAACTTCCTGCATCTTCAGTATTTGGGTTAGTTCTTGATAATATTCTTGATAATAAAGAAATATCAAAAGATTTATCGGACCAGCTTTTGATTGAATTAATGGAAACTTACCAGAAGGCGCATGAAGAAAATGTTGCAGCGTACCTTAAGGATACTTTTAGATTCAATAACCTTGGTGATATAATCTACGAGGACGAGAACGAAGCAATAATTAAAATCTGCAACAACGAGGATACCAAAAGAATTGAGATTACGATAAGCAAAAGTGGTGTGACGATTAACGGCTTTCGTGAGCTATTGCTTGGCGAGAAATTTGTTATTAAATACAAAAAGGAACAAAGGGAAATTGCGTTTTATAATGGTAAAGATGAGCGGACATCGATAAATCTACCAATAAAATACCAAGAACTTGATGTGGATGTCGTAATAGATGCACTAATTGATATAAGTTCTTTGGCTAGTCATATTGTTCTTTTTGATACCGTGGGTTATTATAGTGCGGGAGATCAATGTATTTTGACCGACAGCAAATCAGGTATTCTGAGGGCAGCTACAGATTTAATTAGATACACATTAGTGACCCCCCAAAAGGATAAAGGATTTTCTCTGAATCTGCCTGATAGAGAAATGGTCTCTAAGTTAATAATTTCTGAAAAACAGATAAAAGATGAAGAAATTAGTAAGATTGCGGATTTTATAGAAAAAGAAATTGGTGGGGGGATAGATATAGATACGAAAGGTTTGCTGTTTCCCGAGATATTTTTCAAAAAAAGAGGGAAAAACTATCCAATTCTTCGTTCTCATTCTGGCGTAAGAGAATTAGCCCCACTCATATTGTACCTAAGGTATGTGCTTGAAGAAGAAGTAAATTCACTTCTTGTCTTTGAAGAGCCAGAAACACATCTTCATCCATATATGCAAAGTGTTGTAACACGAGCGCTGGCATTATTAAGTAAAAAAATCCACGTGTTGATAACAACTCACAGCCCTGTAATTCTCGATGAACTGAATAACCTCGTAAAACTGAATAAGCTTACCCAAGAAAATAAGAAAAAAGCTGGTTATAAAGAAACAGAGGGTTTAAAACCCGAATCTGTTTATATCTACAGATTCAAGCTTGATGGCAATGTTGAAAAGATAAAGGCCGGTGAGGACGGAATAGACGAAGAGGAATTTTCCTCAGTAATAATCGAGCTTTCAAATAAGTACGCAGAGGTAGAGGAACTTCTCAGTAAATCCATATATGAAAAACCAAAAAATCGAGCGGATTTCATTGAGTGGAAAGAGTAGACTAATTTTTCAGGAAACCCATACATGAAAAAGCCTGAGCTGATCGAAATAATAAAAAATACGATTAAAAATACAAAGGAATGCTTTGAGTTTTATAATGTCGATGGATGCAGGGTGAAATGCCCCAACTGCCAATTGAAGATTAGATTTGATGGGTGTGCAAACAGTTATTTTGGGGTTAAAGGAGGGTGTGATTGCATTATCATTTTTAAGGATAAAATATCCTTGGTAGAATGCAAAAATGGAAAATTCGGAAGCAGTGACGCTAAAAACTCCATAGAGCAAATAAAGAAATGTTGTAATTTCGTTAAAAATAACGGTAATGATAGGTTTATTGAAGCGGTAATCTATCATGGAGGGGGTGTTGAATACATGAGTATGAGTCGAGTTAAAATCGAATTAGAGCGGCTACATTTATCTGTAGAGTTTTATAAATGCGGACATGGGTTAAAATAATGCTCCAAAAGCAGTCTTTTAATAGCATTGTAGATTTAATCGTTATATTCTCTCTTTGATAAAAGCACTCCTTGAGAAGGAAAAAGAATATCTGCTAAATAAAGCGAGAACGCAAACTGAAGAAGCATAATCAATAAACACCTTTAGCATATTGTTCCCTTCTTAAAAACTTATTGTTTTAAAACGTAAAACAATATGTTATTTATAAATGTACAATTAACACTTATCTTTATAATCTAATCAGAGATGTTAAGATCCCTGCATAATAGGTGATGAGATTTACACTTTAGATCTTAAATTTATTTCATAAGCGAAGAAGCTTGTTCAGTAATCTTAATAGAAGCTCAATAAGCTTGAATAATAGGTCAGATTAGAAGAGTGTATATATTACAATTGAATAGTATATATTCAAGATATAAACTGCCTAACGAGTAACCCATAACATGAATCCAAAAACGGACATCAAAATAAGCGAAGATATCCTGAAAAAAACTTCCAGATGTAAGAAGAACTTTTCCTGTTTATCAGGCGAAATCAGCACTCTCTGCAAGGTCGAATTCTGCATCGAGGATAAGATCCATTTTATTAGGTGTGTTACTACAATGCCGTGCAGTTACAAGATACCTTTTGGCTATTCATACGTGTGCATCTGTCCTGTGAGGAAAGAACTGCATAATAGATATAAAATCTAATATAATAAAAACTTCAGCCGAAAAGTCCCTCTCCCATCGCCATATTGATCAGTTTCTCTGCCCATACGAGCTTTTTCTTCTTGAGCGGGGTGACGTTCGTATCCCCAAAATCAAATCCTATTAAGGTTATCGTCTTTGCGCCGAACTCCTGCGCCAGGAAAACGCACCTGTCCCCGTCAGTGAAACCCCCGAAGTTATAGACGTTCTTGAGCGGTTTCGACTGCGTTGTCCCTATAACCCGCCTCAGCCGCGGCACTTCCTCGCTCAGGGCATCCACGTTATCCCCGTGCGCATGCACCACCATTATTGCGCCCTGCTCGTTAGCCCGCGCCTCGTCGTCCATATTGCCGTCAAGGTCGGTGACGATAATATCCGGGACTATGCCGCTCTTCATCAGGACGCTCGTTGCGCCGTCTGCCGCTATTGTGACGTATTTTTTGAAATCTATGTTTTTGAAATCATCCGCAAGCTTCGGAGCCTTTCCGCATATGAGCACATCCTTTCCGTTGATTGTTCTCCGCAGGACATCGACCTCGATGGTATCGGGCATTTTTTTCCTGGCTTTTACCTCAAGCATCTTTGATAGAATTAGTGCAGCACGCTCATCGTATATCCTGTCAAAACCCATGTCGCTGAGGATAAGCTTATAGATGGGCTCCCATTCCTCGAATCTCATACCTGCACTGCAAAAATTAGTCCGGGAGGAGTTTTAATTCTCCTCTCCCTAAAGGATTATTTCAATATCCAGCTCTTCAGCCAGTTCCTTGTACCTGTTCCTGATAGTCACTTCCGTGATCCCTGCGACTTCCGCGACCTCGCGCTGCGTCCTTCTATCGCCGCACAGTATGGAGGCGATGTATATGGCTGCAGCAGCCACGCCTGTAGGACCCCTGCCGCTTGTGAGTTCTTTCTCAGAAGCCTGCCTGAGGATCTCCACTGCCTTTGACTGTACCTCTCCGCGCAGGTTAAGCCCTGAGCAGAAGCGCGGGACGTAATCTATCGGCGATGTGGGTATCAGCTTGAGCCCGAGTTCCCTTGAGATGAACCTGTATGTTCTTCCGATCTCTTTCCTGCTGACCCTGGAGACTTCGCCTATCTCATCCAGCGTCCTGGGAACGTTGCACTGCCGGCATGCAGCGTATAATGCAGCGGCGGCTACGCCTTCTATGCTTCTTCCTCTGATCAGGTTCTTTTCGACCGCCTTCCTGTATACGACAGCGGCTGTTTCCCTGACGTTCCTGGATAATCCCAGGGCTGATGCCATCCTGTCAAGCTCTGAGAGAGCGAACGCAAGGTTCCTCTCGGTAGCGTTGCTCACGCGGATGCGGCGCTGCCACTTTCTCAGGCGGTAGAGCTGTGCCCTGCTCTTTGATGAAATGGATTTGCCGTACGAATCACGGTTCCTCCAGTCTATCATCGTGGAGAGACCTTTATCGTGTATGGTGTAGGTCATAGGCGCACCGACTCTTGAGCGCTTCATCCTCTGGTCGTGGTCAAACGCCCTCCACTCTGGTCCCTGGTCTATAAAATCGGCATCAACAACAAGCCCGCATTCGTTGCAGACAAGCTCTGCACGCTCATAATCATGTACAAGGGTATGGCTTCCACACTCGGGACATTCCACAGTGGCTTTCTCGAACTGTCCGAGTTTTTGCTTTTCCTTTCTTAACCTGATGCTTTCTTTTATCTTCTCGCGCTCGGTTTTCTCAATTTCCTTTACTTTCTCAATTTCTGTCATGCAGCCGTCCTTTAAATTATTGCAAATATACTCTTTCGTGTTTCAGATCCGTCAGCTCAGAGGTTTTTGTTTCTTTAGATATCTTTATAGAGACGTAGGGAGCCTTTACCGGACCGAAAAGTTCTTTTACCTTCCCGATCTTCTCCATCTTCCTTGTGAATACTGATGAGCCCTCGCGCAAAGCGCTCTGGTCAAGAGTTTTATCGGCACGGGCAATCAACAGACTGTCCACAATATGAAGAACTTCTCCCAATCTTTTCAATTTTCGACCTCTAAAAAGCTCTAAACAGAACGTGTTATTAGTATATATACCTTTCGCAAAAGTTTTATTAAATGGCTTTTATCAGATTTAAAGGTTGCGAAACTGTGGCGTTCCTTGCGCCCTTCTCGTCCATGCCGGCTCCCACCGCAATCTGAAGCGCAATCTCGTCCGTAATAAGGTCATGAGGAGCGTGCGAATCTGTGTTCACGATAAGGTTTGCTCCAGTCTCTTTAGCCATCCTCACTACATGTCCGTTGGTGCGGTTGTGTCCGCAGCGCGAAGTGATCTCAAGGCATATGCCGTTCTCCCGCGCAAGTTCTGCATCCTCAACAGTAATAAGACCAGGATGAGCCAGGATATCAATATCAAGTGCAACTGCGGCATGATTGGTTCCCGGAGGTACGGGTTCAACCGTCGTCTCTCCGTGCACCACCACGATCTCAGCGCCAAGGCTGCGAGCCTTTTCAACGAGGAGCCCCATTTTTCCAGGGGGGACGTGCGTTATCTCCACGCCAGGGAAGATCCTGATGTCGTAGTCGTCCTCGAGGGATTTTATGTTCCCCATGCAGGACAGGATATGCTCGATGTTCGTGAAATCGACATGGTCGGTTATCGCTATTGCGGTGTAGCCGTGGAAAACAGCGCGGCGCACGAGTTCACTAGGTATCAGCTCACCGTCGCTGAACGTGGAATGGGTATGCAGGTCTATCATTTCTGGCTCCGCGTTTTACTTATCTTATGGGCGATCTGCTTCGATATTATGGATTTAGGTCCTTTCTTATCAACAAGCACCCTTCCGCCCGTGCTCCACCACGATTTGGGGTAAGCTTTATCCATTTCTACCACCGGGGCCAGGCTTAATTCAGAAGCGGCTTTTTCTATCTCTTTTAAAGTTGGTGATTTTACAGAATCCTTAAGCGGGAGGACCCTGCCCTCTCCCCTTGATTTTGTGGCATCAAGGTATACAGGCCATATAACGAGCTTGGTTTTATCTTTTAACATTATGTCCATGTTTCCTTCTTAAAACTAATAATACTTTTCTAAAAATCAAATCAGGGCATTCATTATTGAGTAAGTCAAGGCTGATATTATTGCTGTCATGGGTATTGTCAGTATCCATGCCCCCACAATCTTTCGTGCAATCCCCCATCTTACCGCTGAGAGCTTATCCGTGGCTCCAACACCCATTATCGAGGATGATATCACATGCGTTGTGCTCACAGGTATCCCCAGAGCAGCCATGCTTGCAAGCACAATACCACCTGAGGTCTCAGCGCAAAAACCCTGGTACGGTCTTAGCTTCGTAATCCTCTGCGCCATGGTTTTCACTATTCTCCATCCGCCTAAAAAAGTGCCAAGAGATATGGATATATGGGCTGCAAGGATAACCCACAGAGGCACTGCGAATGTTGTGAGTGAACCATACGCCACAAGCAGCACCGTGATGATGCCCATTGTTTTCTGCGCGTCATTGGTGCCGTGGGTGACTGAATAGAAAAAAGCTGAAAACAGCTGAAGGCGCCTGAAATATTTGTTAATCCTTGAAGGTGCAACATGGTAGAATGCTCTGATAACAAGAACCGTTAGACTAAATGCGGCAATCATCCCGATAATAGGCGAGATGACCATAAACGCAACAACTTTTTCAACCCCTGAGGGATTAATAGACCCGCTCCCGATTGCAGCCAGTCCTGCGCCAACAAGCCCTCCCACTAAAGCATGGCTGCTTGATGTTGGAAGTCCGGAATACCATGTTATCAGATCCCAGATGATAGCCCCGACCAGTGCGGAAAATATCATAACAACAAGAACTTCGTTATTTGGCGCCAGTTCTATCTTTATTATTCCCTTTCCAATAGTCGCGGCAATTGCGGTAGAGAAGAAAAGCGGTCCTATGAGGTTTCCCACAGCAGCCATGCCGACCGCCCTTATCGGTGTCAATACCTTGGTAGCTACGACGGTTGAAATCGCATTGGCGGAATCATGGAAGCCGTTTATAAAATCAAAAAACAGAGCTAACACTACAGTAAAAATTATGAACTCCTGCAAAAATAGCAAAAGTACCGCCTCTTAGCTGTTCTTTACAACGATGTCGCTAATAACGTTCGCGGCGTCCTCGCATTTGTCGGTTGCGAATTCAAGACGCTCGTATACCTCTTTCAGCTTCATGATCTCTATCGCGTCCTTGCGCTTGAAAAGTTCAGCTACTGAGGTTTTATAGATGTCGTCTGCTATGTTCTCAAGCCGGTTTACCTCGATGCACCTTCTCTCGATCTCCTTCGGGTTCTTGAGGTTGCGAAGACCTGTGAGCGCCTGCTTCAATTCCGATGCCTGCTTTGCAAGCACTTCAGCCAGCTTTACCATGTTCTCTTCAGGCTTTTGGATATCGTACAGAACGAGGCGCGTCGCAGTGCCGTCAATATAGTCCAGCACGTCATCGAACGCAGAAGCGAGTTTTGAGATGTCCTCGTGGTCTATGGGGGTTATGAAGGTCTTGTTAAGCTCTTCGAAAATCTCGTGGACAAAATCGTCCCCCTGGTGCTCGATATCCTTTATCTTCTGCTGTTTTTCTTTTATATTTTTGTAATCCTTAAGCATATCAAGGAAGGCTGTAGAGCCGTCCAGTACGTTTTGTGACTCATTCTCCAGCATATTGAAAAAGTGCTTGTCCTGGGGAAGAATCCATTCTTTTAGTCCCATGTTTCAGTCTCCATTATTCAGGAGGGTTATAGTAGTTCATTATATTATGTTTTTCTATTTTACCGGAGAACTATAATTAACAGCTAATTCAATTCTACCCGTTCGCCAGTCACCATGAACACCACGTTCTCACAGAGATTAGTTATGTGATCCCCTATCCTCTCAAGGTACCTTGCTACAAAGGTAAGATGCTGGGCACCGGTTATCTTTTTTGGATCCTCTATCATAATAGTGATAAGTTCCCTTCTTATCTGGTCAAAGAGTGCATCGATCTCATCATCCCTCTTAGCAATCTGTCTTGCAAGTTCAGTATCCTTGTTCTCAAAAGCTTTCATGGTATCAGCCAGCATCTGCTGACATATCTCCGACATCCTTGGTATATCTATGAGGGGTTTTACCGGAGGCATATCTGCTGTCATTTTTGTAATTACTGCGATCTCCAAAGCAAGGTCCCCCATCCTTTCGAGGTCAATCGACATTTTCAATACCGAGACTATAAGCCGGAGGTCCCTTGCCATGGGCTGCTGGAGCGCGAGAAGGCGCATGCAGTTCTCCTCAATTCTGTGATCGATGGCGTCAATCCCGTCGTCCATATCAATAACCTTCTGAGCCAGATCAACATCGCGATTCTTAAGGGAAAGCACAGAGTCTCCTATTGCCCTGCCTACAAGGCTTCCCATGATAAGTACTTCCTCCCTTAATTTGTGAAGATCTTTGTGATATGCTTCTCTGACCATGTTTATCCAAACCTGCCGATTATGTAATCCTCAGTGCTCTTTTCTTTGGGTTTCTTAAATATTCGATCTGTTTCTCCAAACTCAATCATCTCTCCATAAAGGAAGAAAGCTGTATAATTGCTTACTCTGGCAGCCTGCTGCATATTATGCGTTACTATAACAATAGTATATTTTTCCTTTAATTCTAGCATTAGATCTTCTATCTTGCTTGTAGATATAGGGTCGAGGGCTGAGCAGGGTTCATCAAACAGAATAACCTCTGGCTCTACAGCCAGCGCTCTTGCTATGCAGAGGCGCTGCTGCTGACCCCCAGATAAACCCGCGCCCGATTTATTGAGATCATTCTTCACTTCATCCCAGAGTGCAGCTTTTTTGAGACTTTCCTCAACAGTCTTATTGAGGATTTTCTTTTCTTTCACTCCATTGAGTTTCAATCCAGCTGCAACATTATCGTATATAGACATAGTGGGAAAAGGGTTCGGCTTCTGGAAAACCATGCCAATGCATCTTCTTATATCCACAGGATCAACATTGTTCCCGTAGATATTCTTGCCATCAACCAGTACTTTTCCTGAAACTTTTGCTCCGGGTACAACTTCATGCATCCTGTTGAGGCACCGGATAAATGTGGACTTTCCACATCCTGAAGGGCCTATAATGGCTGTTATCCTGTTCTCCTGGAAGTTAAGATTAATATTTTTCAGAACATGTTTTGTTCCAAACCATGCATTGAGATTTTCTACAGTGATTTTATTCTGCACTTTATACTCCTGTTATCCACTCAATATTTTTTTCTGGTAATAAACCTCACGCCTATATTTAAAATAAGAACTAGGACGATCAGGAGAAGGGCGCCTCCCCAGGCTTTGGCGTGCCAGTCTGGAAAGGGTGTTACGGCATACGTATAGATCTGCACCGGCAGGGTGGATATCGGCTTATCTATACCGCCAGCCCAGAACATATTGCCAAAGGAAGTGAAAAGTAAAGGGGCGGTTTCCCCTGAGACTCTTGCTATTGCAAGTAAAGAACCTGTGATTATGCCGCTCCTGGCAGTACTTAAAACGATATGTAATATTGTTTTCCACCTTGATATTCCGAGCGCCAGGGACGCCTCCCGGATTGAGCCGGGCACAAGCCTCAGGGATTCCTCGGTGGTTCTTGCGACAATAGGGATCATCAATACCGAGAGAGCCACCCCGCCTGCTACGGCAGAAAAACTTCCGAAATACAGGACTATGAAAGTATAACCGAACATTCCTGCCACTATGGAAGGTGTACCGGTGAGTACATCAGCCACAAAACTTACCATTCTACCAAACCTGTTCTCTCCATATTCTGAAAGATAAATTCCTGAGAAAACGCCTATAGGAAGCCCAATCATACAGGCAATCCCCACTACGATTAATGTCCCCTGGATAGCATTCCCAAGCCCGCCTCCGGCTTCGCCAACAGGTTTAGGGAGCTGGGTAAGAAAATCCAGGTTTATAGCGGATATCCCATTGACGGTTACCGTATAGAGGATGCTCAGCAATGGGATTATGGCAATTACAACGCAGGCAGCAGCCAGGAAGGACATAACCCTGTCTGTTATTTTTCTTCTATTCCATTTCATGCCGCTCCATCACTTTCAACTTTAAGCAGCTTCCACACTAAAATCCTGGCAAATATGTTGATTATAACGGATACTACCAGGAGCAAAAACCCGATCTCAACAAGAGATGAGATATAAAGCTTTGATGTAGCCTCCACGAACTCATTTGCAATAACCGATGCCATGGTATACGATGGCGAGAAAAGAGATTCTGAAATCCTGGGGCTGTTCCCGATGACCATGGTTACTGCCATTGTTTCTCCTATGGCTCTGCCAAAACCAAGAATCACTGCCCCGAATATTCCCGATCTGGCATAAGGAAGAACTGCGATTCGCGTGGTTTCCCAGCCCGTCGCTCCCAGTGCAAGAGCACCTTCTCTCTGATGGGTAGGGACTGTCATAATGACTTCCCTGGATACCGATGAAGTTATCGGGATAATCATTATTGCAAGTATCACGCCTGCGGTGAGCATGGAAAGACCATACATGGGTCCCTGGAAAAGCGGCAGGAAACCAAGGTATGTTGAAAGAGGCGGCGCAAGATGGTCGCGGATGAATGGAGCAAGGATGAATATTCCCCAGAGCCCGATAATGACACTTGGTACTGCTGCCAGCAATTCTATGATGAAAGATAAGGGCGTCCTCAGCTTTTCCGGGGCGAGTTCCGAGAGATATATCGCTATCCCAAGGCTGAAGGGTACGGCTATAAGCAGGGCAAGGAATGATGAAACAAGGGTCCCGAAGATAAAAGGCAGGGCGCCGAATATCTCATCGACTGGATCCCATGTTGATGCTGTCAGAAAACCCAGACCAAAAGTGTCTCTTGAAAGTCCTGACTCGGTAAAAAGCTCTCTGAATAAAAAGAATGCAAGAACTATTATACTCAGGGCAAATAAGCCAACAACAGCTTCAAAAATAAAATCGCCGGAGAGCTTGCTCCGGCTGCCGCGTAAAAAAGACAATTTTGATCGATCCATCTAAATGAGCGGTTGTCCGTTGTAGTTCATAAGTTTTATGGTTTTTTCGTTCAGGCTTACGACATCATTCGGCAACGGCACGTACAGCAGGTCAGATGAATATTTCTGCCCATCATGTACTACCCACCAGAGGAATTCAGCAAGCGTTCTACCCTTAGTCTTATCTGTCTGATCTTTGTAGACAAGAAGATATGTAAAACTGCCTATGGGGTATGAATTGTCTCCCGGTGCGTCCACAATACTCACGGATGACCAGCTCTTATCGCCTGCGGGTAATGTCGGCACAGCTCCGGCAGCAGCATTTGCTGTAGTCTCAAGCGTGGGTTCGATGAATTTTCCTGCCTTGTTCTTGATGTATGCGTAGGAGATGTTATTGAGCTTGGCATATGCAAGTTCAATATACCCTATGCTATAGGGATTCTGACTTAAGATACCTGATACTCCCTCATTGCCTTTCCCACCGAGACCGACCGGCCAGTTAACGGACTTACCCTTTCCCACCTTTGATTTCCAGTCAGGGCTGACCGCAGAAAGATAATCCGTGAATACGAAGGTCGTGCCGCTTCCATCGCTTCTGTGCGCCACTATAATGTCTTTTGCTGGGAACTGGGTGCCAGGGTTAAGCGAAACAATCCTGGGGTCATTCCATTTCGTGATTTTTCCAAGGAAAATATCCGCTACAACATCGCCGCTCAGTCTCATTCCTTTCGGTATGCCGGGCAGATTATATGCCACAACGACTGCGCCTATGGTTTCCGGGATTTGAAGAATGCCGGAGATATTTGCGTATTCCTGCTCTGTAAGAGGCGCATCACTGGCGCCGAAATCCACTGTTTTTGCGGTTATCTGCTGTATTCCTGCACCGCTTCCCACGCTCTGGTAATTGATCTGAACGTTTGGTTTTATCTTATTATATTCTGAACTCCATTTTGAAATTAGAGGGTATGGAAATGTCGCGCCTGCACCGTTTAAAGTTATCGCTCCCGTGGGTTGCATGGTCGGCGTGGCTGTTGATTGTACTGTAGGCTGTACTCCAGTAGGCGGATTGCTTATGCATCCTGCTAAGAACACGCCAGCCAATAATAGAATTATGGCTATTTTTAATTTCATCTTTGTTAATCACCTGTAAAGAACTCAACACCAAAGGGTATATATTTTCTCCCAAGAATCTATAGATACTATAGAAAATCAGTAGAACAGGAATACTAACCAATGTCTCAAATTCAGGTTCTTTAAAAAAGGATGGTGACCAAATTAAAGAATCGTCCTCAAGCCCTTTCTGGTGAGTACCTGACAGCCAGCACCCTTATCGTACCGAGCACCAGGAGCAGAGCCGAGAGGGCAAAAAGCATCTCGTATGTAAATGATTTGGAATAAAGCCCGACCGTGATTTCACGCATAGCTATTAAAATCGTGACATCGGTTATGTCGGTGAGCTTGATCCTGTCGAATCTGGAATAGTCAGCGAATGTCTTGAAGAACTCGATTACAATAAAAAGCGTGAGGATGTTAGTAACTATTTTGTTAAACCCGCCATCAAGCGAATCTATCGCAACAGAGCGAATATCAAGTAAAACCCGAAGCATCCCTGCAATGAGAGTTAACAGCAATACATACAGAATGATAGTAACAATGGAATCAGTAATTTTTTTGAAAAATTTTGGATGGTCTATCATTTAAATACCATCATGAGAGCCAGTAAGAGGAGAAGGATGATCAGGATAATTTCAACTCTATTCAGGCTCGTTTTATTCGGCATACAGTTTTATGACAATGTAACCAGTTTGGTTATTGACGCAGAGCATATATGATATTCTTCAGCTATTGCATATTTTGCTTTTGTTAAGGCATCCTGTGCGTTCAACCCTTTTGCTACAAGTTCCTCCCTTTTTTCATAAATATATATCAGAATATCGAGTGTATTCATTATTTCAGCTCCATTATTTGGCAGCAAATCCTCCGCGCATGAACAGGTATATCTCCAGGTCTTCATGTTCCATTTTCAGAAGGTCCTCTTCGGGTTGGTTATGTAGTGTTCTTGAGGGCTTTTTCCTCATATTTTTCTCATTTTCTTTCATCTCTTTCACCCATGTCGGTAATCTTATTATAAGAGTATATATTTTGTCCCAAGAATCTATATATACTATAAAATATCAGTAGAATAAGGAAATAAACATGGAAACTCGTAAAGTCTACGTAAGCGGTGGCTCGACCTACGTGATATCACTGCCGAAAAAATGGGTAAAAAAAGCCAACCTGAAGCCTGGCGATTCCCTGGTCGTGACAGAGCAGGGAAGCTCACTGCTCATCGAGACCAGCATCATTGAGAAAGAATCAGCCGTAAAAGAGATCAAGATCTCGCAACTGACATCAAATGAGGCTCTTGAGCGGCTAATCATTGCTTTCTACCTGGTGGGTTACGATACAATCAAAATAAAAATGGACAGGAAAGACCATCTACCTTACAGGAAAAGCATACGAAAGGTACTGGACTACCTGATAGGCGTTGAGATAGTCGAGGATACGAACGATGCTATGACGCTTGAGATCATAGTGGACTACAGGCGCATGATGACGGCACAGTTGCTCCAGCGGATGTACTCCATCAACAGGTCCATGCTCCTTGACCTCGGCAGGGCTCTTAAGACCGGGGACACAGGGCTTGCAAAAGACATAATCGTAAGGGAACGGGAGATAGACAGGCTCTATTTCCTGGTCGTCCGGCAGCTTAAGAGCGCAGTGGAGTACCAGCAGGTGGCAGAGAAGCTCGGTATAGAGAACCAGAGGGACTGCCTGGGCTACAGGATAGCGGTCAAGGTGCTTGAGAGGATTGCTGACCACATAGAGAACATAGCCAAAAGCTACATCCAGCTGCTTGAGATACAGAAAAGCGCTGCCCTGGATGAAATCATAAAGCTCAGCGGCAGTACAGTGGTCATATTTGAGAAGTCGGTCAACGCGCTGTTTACAAGGGACCATATGGAAGCTGAGAAGATATTCCAGGAGCTGAAGGAGATCAAAAAAGCCCATTCCGATATCTCGAACGAACTGCTCCAGCCCGATGATATCCAGTCTGCCATCCTGCTTAAAACCATGCTTGACAGCCTGGGGAGGATAGCAAGTTACAGTTCGGATTTAGCAGAGATAGCGATCAATATGTCAGCAGGCAGCCTGAGCCTCGGATGAGCAAGCGGCTGGTTAAAACTCCTCAGAGCCTTATAATGCTGGTTTTAGTATGCTAAAGCCCATTCATTTCACACGAATGCAGGGCAGATAGTACTTCATCTGATTTATAAATCTCTTTTATTGGATTGAACTATTATTATGGGAGCAAATATTAAAATATCGCTCTACGAACAATTAAGAACTGTAAAGAACCGTATTGTATCCCAAAAACTCAGAAAACTTTTGAGGAGTGTCGATGTGCTTATAGTACTGTAAAGAATTTAGAGTGGTCATGGATCTTATGCGAATACTACCATTTACTACCAGAATATCAAGCGCACATCCGCTTGATCAGGTAGAGGAAAGTAGTACAGCGGAGATCAGTACTGATGGGGATGCGTGGACTCATTCGCAGCGGCATACCTAAGGGAAAAAGTGTAGTATACATTAATAAGAGTAAGTATTGTTTATAATATAACGATAAAGTCTGCTATTTTTAGTCAGGCTATAATAAAAAAGAAAAGGTTATATGCAATAAAGGACATCGATTATAATGATAATGATAAGTGGTGCAGAAAAAAGCTATCTTGAAAAAATATTTGGAAATAGTGCCCAGACGGTCGTGCTGGAGAACCTGCTAAAAAACAGGGGAGAATTTATCTATCTGTCAGGTATTGCCAGGGAGACAGGACTTTCACACTCAAGCGTGGCAAGGGTGATAGAGCCTCTTATCGAAAATAACCTTGTGATCGAAAAGAGACTGGGTAAACAGATAAGGACTTTCGCCCTGAACGAAGAGAATGACGCTATGAATCTGATTATAAAATGTTATCATAGCCTTGTGGCATTGCAGAACAGGGATTAGACCTGAGCTGGGAGCTCAGGCGATTACCCCCATCCGTAGACTTCATTTTATTTTTTTATTTTGCTTTTTAAAACGAAAAGCTTATGTACCAGTAGATATAGTATTAAGTTTGTCTAAAAATAGACTGGCTTTACTAATAAAACCAAAACAGAAGTTAAAAGAGAATAAATAGGCGAGTGAATATATGAGATATTCAAGAGGGGATATTGTTAGATTCAAGATCGGATCGGATGAGATACAGGAAGGGGAAATACAGGTTATCGAGGAAGACCATAACGAGGGCATATTATATATAAACAGCTTCAGTGGTCGCCATGGAGATCGCCGGCGCTGGGCATATAAGGTCCCTGAGAGAAGCATAGTATCGAGGGTACCTGGATATTGAATTTTATCTGCCTTTGGGAGTGGGAATTTATCGGGGGGAAATAAATCTTAAAATGTTTCTCCCCAATCCTGATTATTAATCCTGATTATTTTTAGAGCTGACGCCCTATACAGCGAATCCTGGCAGGATATTAAAATGGTGAGGATGCTCCGATGGGGATTTGAACCCCGCTTTTTTGGCAAAGTCCTCAGCCTCACCGGAGTATGGGGTGCGCAACTCCCAGGCGGTATTAGGAAACTGACCTGGGAATTATAAGCGTTGCCGCGCTTTCACCCATATTTCATATGCACGCATAATATTTAAGGCTTTTGCTTCTCTGCATATCGATTTCTAATTATGATGATGACAATATAAGAGGAAAGATATTTATACTTTTGAGAATATGTCTTAATTAGCAGTTTTTCCCTTGCCGGGGAACTGTAGAAGGTATTAGAAAATGGAAACAATACAAGTAGCTGAGGCTACAGTAAATAAAGCGCTTGTGAGCGCTGTAAAGTTGCAGAACATAGAACTTGTAGAAATAATCGAGCAGCAGGCACTGTGCGAGGTTGCCGACATATGTACCGAGGATGAGATTGAGGTTGTCGCCCGGTACCATGGGTTTGACGCTGCCCTGGAGCTCAAGAACGATGAGACCCTGGCGGATCCCTTTGAATGCATCCTTCACGGCATGCACCCGCGCGTCATGGGGAAGCTCTGGTTTTTCTCGGTGAAGGTGAGAGAGGAGCTGATGGCATGATCCAAATTCAAATACGGTACGATGAGCCAGAGGAAAAGGAATTGGCGGAATTATATCAAAGCCGGATACTTGAGGAGCATATAACCAGTGTTGTCCCAGTCGTTATAGTGCGAAACCCGAGGGCGAGAGCATGAGCGAAGGTTATAGTCGTTATGCTCCTGGCAAGGAGAGATGCAGGCGCTGCGGTCGATGGTTCACTCCCAAGACCGATGAGAAATACGGTCCCACATGCGCGCGCAAGATGGCTGGCTCTCACACGATGCCGGATGGGACAATTGAGATCAGGGATGCGAAGGGGAACCTGGGGACGGTGATTGTATGACCGGATGTCCTAAATGCGGCTCGTATCTTCAAATCGAGGGTTTGGACGAGGAGATTACTTACCTGCAAGTCGTTGTTGCATGTCAAGTTTGTGATTTTAAAGAGGTCCGGGAGATCGATGTTGAAGATATCCGGCAGCACGGGATGCTTATGGAGGGTAAATGAAAGCTAACCTGAAAGCCACTACCTGCGAGAGCTGCGGGGCTGTTCTCTCCAAGGACTATCCTTACGATCTCTGCCCCGCCTGCTGGCAGGATAAGTACCACTCCCCGCCGGGATATAACCACTATCACATTGCGGAGGTTCCATGATCGACAAAGCGAAAATTGAAAAGCGCATCCTGGAGGAATACGAGAACTTTGTGTTCCAGGGGTACAATACTGCAGAGATCGCGTACATGGGCACGTGCCTGCAGAGGTGGGCGATCGAGAGAAGGGCGGGACCTGCAAATCTCAAGCCTTTAAAAGAGGAGGCACCATGATCTGGGTATTGCGTGTTCCGCTCATCCGTGTGGGTTTTCTAATGTTCCTTTCTTTTATCGCCGGGTTCGCTGCCGGCATCTTCGTTTCTTTCGGGCTGGGGGTGATATAGTGGGAAAAGATTTCTGGGTGATCATCAACAATCCTGAGAGGGCCAAAGAGTTCCAGGAAGTGTTCGGTAGAACTCAGGTGAACGTGAAAAGCCCGTTGCCGACCTTTGCAAAGCTTCCGGGAAAGGGAGTCTGTAAAATCTACCAGCTCGACATAGATCTGCTATTACCTGAGGAGAGGGCCCGCCTTGCCGCGCACCTGGCTAAGAAATTCGACCTGCCTCTTGAATTTACAAAGACCGAGCTTGCCAGGGTAGGCATGCCCATCCTGGCTGAGGAGTGTACTGTGTTCGTTGAAAATCCCCTGGTGTGGTTTGTTTGACCCTCAGAAGATGATTTATAGAGGTTGATACAAACGGAGACTGAGGGGATTAAAGAATTACAGCCTACTGTTCTATGCCCTACCTGCGGCAGACCTATACCTGCTTCTACTACTACTCTGAAAAGTCCTTATCGGGTATGGGGCAAAACTCTTGAAGTTCTCTGCATACTTTCCGAATTCGGTGGACTGACTGTTAAAGAAATAGGGGAGAAAACAGGAATACCTTACAAGATGGTTCATCAATGTTGCAAGAGAGATTTTGAAAGAGGATTTATAGAACCGGATTTATGGGGTTGGAGGCTTACGCCTACCGGAAAAACAATCGTAGAATATAATAATACTATTAATAATAATAATAATAGTCCTCAAATAATCCTCAATCAATCCTCAAATAATCCTCAAATAATCCTCAATCAATCCTCAAATAAACCTAAAAAATCACGTCAGCTAAACATTGAGCTCTATTTAGAGAAAGAGGATCTCTCAGAAGATGAGCGAGTAGTAGTAGAAGCTCTTGCCAGGCACTATGAAGAAACCGGGCAAAAAGCTAAAGCAAGACCTTATTTCATAGTCAAAGATTACTACGAGTTCAGAACTAAAATTGGTTTTGATCCTAAGTTTAGAGATGAAGATGTCCAGGACATCGCTATAAGCTTACAATCAAATGGATATCTATACATTATCCCGCAGGGGAAAAGGCTCAAAATTGGACTGACTAGCGAGACTATAGAGAAGCTACAGCATGCTTAACGTATAATTGTTGAGGTGATATTACAATGCAAAATTTAAAAGACGTAGCAGATAAATTAAAAATTGAACTGAAAACAAAGGAAGGGAAAAAAAGATATCAATTAACTCCTGAGGAAAGATTAGAGGCAGCCAAAGACTTACTGGAATATTTGAAGCTCAGTTATCAAGAAGTTGCACAGCAGGAGTATGCCACCATTTTAGATATGGCATATTTGGCATTAATTGAACCAAAAGAAGCGGACGCTTTTTTTGGTTCATCAAAGCCAAGATCCAGAATAAAAAGGTAAAATACACGGAGAATCGATAAGCAGACAATGTATTCAAAGTGAACGAAAAGTGAATAAACCTGTATTCAACCCATATTCAACTCATCCCTCATGAATGAGGCTGCCAGGCAGCCGGAGAAAGAGGCCTCTTCTCCGCTGCAAGAGGCAGCAGGCCTGAGAGAATAAGCCCGAAGTGAGATAGGGCGCAGGCATATAAATAGCTTCTGCCACAAAACCGCTATGCAGAAACGTGAAAAAACGGCGTATAATTGGTATTATATGCATTTATTCTTTCGAAGTGAGAAGTTTATTAATTTTCGATCGTAAATCATCAATTAATAATACATTTTCAAGTGCTGCTATATTTTTTTCATTATCAATTATTCGTTGTCGATATAACTCGTTGGCTTCTTTAAGCTCTTTAATTAATTTTTCTATTTGGGTTATATCTTCCTGTGTTAATTCGGTTGGGGGATTTGGATTTTTACCTTTCATAGTTATGCTCCCTTTGTTCCTTGTTATCTGCCTGTCGTCAAGTACCACACAAGCAACACCAGGAATATCATTCCAGCCAGTACACCCTCAGCAAAACCCTTTATCTCTTTTTTGGCTTTTATCTTTTCAAATTCCTGTTCTGACATTGATACAACGCCTTTTAGTATTTCCATCGGACCACCTCTTGATTATGCGCTAATGCGCTTTTATTAATAGTCCTTCTTTGGTTTTTACAATTTCTACATAATCTTTAAAACCATATTCGTCTCTCAATTCTTTTGGGATTGTAATCTTACCATCAGAGGTAACGGGTCTGATAATCCTCTCTGCCATGAAGTGTGTTTTTGTTCTGCTATACTATATATCTATTGGTAGATTAGACGATAAATTTAAGTACTATTAGACTAATAGACTATTAGAACGGAATAAACCCGTTCAACAAACCGTAAGCGTTGCGGCGCCCGAACCCTATGAACCGCCTCTGGATTAAAAACCAGGGGCAGTTCATATTAAAATTAGAGGTGATACAATGAATCTCATCATAACATATAAAAATGCCCTCTTTGACGCTGGGAGCCAGCGCCAGGCTGTAGCCACCTCTAAAAATCACATGATACCGACTCAGCCTGTGACGGAGGATTTGCTCTCCGGGTATCTTCTGGATTGTAAAACCCGCGGGATGCAGTCCCATACTTGTGAAACTTATACTTCAAACTTAAAATATTTTTTAAAATACCTATCCGAACATCATCATGAGAGTAACCCTACCAAAATCACAGAAGATATCTTGAAAGCATTTCTTGTTCATATCAGGGATGAAAAGAGATACAGCAAAAGCACGATCAATGGCTATTTTGCCTGCATTTTCGGTTTTCATGAATTTTTGCTCTATCGCAAGATCATCACACATAACCCTGTAGCTCCGTTCAGAAAACGGTATATGTCGCTTCTCAAGTATCGCAAAGGAGATACAAAGGAAGGATGCTCAAGGCAGTTCATCAGTATAGAAGATATGGCACGGCTCATCAAAGCTGCTGAAAAGAAAAGGCATATTGTTATGCCCTATCGTGATGCCTGCATAAATATAATGCTTGCCAAAACAGGTATTAGAAGAACCGAAGCGATCAATCTTGACATTACAGATGTGGATCTTGAAAAGAAACAACTGACCATCAAACCCCATCCGAAACGGCAGAACTGCCTAGCCTTTTTTGACGATGAAGTAAAACATTATCTCGAACTCTATCTTCCGCACAGGCATCCGGATAAACCGGCTTTATTCCAAACCCGTTTTGGCTATCGGCTCGATAGAACCCATTTTTTGCAGGCAATAACCTTTCCAGCCAAAAGTATAGGGCTGCATAACCCGAATGGAAAGCTTAATCAAAAATTTACTCCGCACAATCACAGGCATTGGTACACTAGTGTATTAAGGGGCGCCACCCCTCCTGTGGATGCTGTACACATAAAATGGTTGAGGGGAGATGTACTCAGTGAGGCGTGGAATATCTACGACCATATAGATCCGGGAAAGATACGAAAAGAATACGACAGGGCAATGCCCAGGCTATTTTGATAGTTTCAATCCTTGTTTTAATGGATGTGCCTCTTGAATAGTAAAATCGAGCACAAAAAATATATAGACGTGCAAACAAATCTCCATCGGGACGACACACCTTAAGGCAGCCCCGCCTCCTCAATTATGGTACAATGGTTTTCAGTCCTATGTTTTGATGCCGGGCTGCCCCTCATCTTCCAGGGCGATTAACCCTTATGGTGCCAGGCTGTTCTGACTGCAAGAAGGCGCAATCCTGGTTTAAGTAAGGGGTCATAACCCTGCTATGCCGGGTCCCGTTTGCCGTGTTCAACTATGAGCGCCCTGATGGTTTTAGGCATGGTGGTTTTTCTTTTCACAGCCTCTAACTTTAAAAGATGGTGCGTATCCTCATCCAGCTTGAGATCCTTCTGGTCCATTTTACCCATCATCATACAATTCGTTTACACAGTATTATGTTTTTTCATAAAACTATGACTATTCATAATTTTATGAACAGGGATAAATATATATGATAATAATAATAACCTTTACATGCTCCTTCGGGAGCTTTAACAAAGGGATAAAATTTGGACGGAAAGAAAGTATTATTCACGATCGGCATTTGCATCGTGGTGACCGCAGCAGTAGTCTACGGCCTGATGCAGTCCGACAGCGCAAGAAAGACACTCGGCCTCCCTGCCAAACCGGCATAGGAGTGATCGAGAATGGCAATATCAACAATAGAAGAGAATGAGATACCTGAGCACTTCAGCATCTTCACGCTTGTGCACTTCAGGAAGCCGGCTGATAGCACAGGTACTGTGACCTTATCCGCTGCGGGGCATCACCCGAAGTGCAGGCTCGTAAAGGGGCAGAGTGTTGTCCTGGCATACTCCACAGCAGCCGATGTAGCAGCACTTGAGCGCGGCTCTGGCGAGGACGTTGCAACAGTAACATGCGGCACAGCCATCGGTGTAAGCGTGGACTTCACAATCGCGCCAGCCGCCGGGACAAAGAATGTCTTTGAAAGGAACGAGGACATTGTCTTTAACCTGACCACGGACGGCAATGCAGCGAACGCGGGCATCTTCGCATTCACATTCGAGAGCATCCATTAAGGAGTTGATGATCAATGGCACCAATTCCGAAATGGACAGAACTATACAAAGACAAGGCACTCTCCGGAGACTCCGGGACTGAAACCTTCCCGATAAAGAGAACGGACCAGATCCTGCAGCTCCTACTCAAGGTAAGAGCCAAGAACGGCGCGACGGCGAACGCGCCTGATGCCAAGGCCATGCCCACGGTAGAGAGCTCCATCACCAAGATCAACGTCAAATCCGGAAGTGCGGATTTCAAGAGCTACTCAGGCGAAATATGCCGGAAATTGGCCGCCTACAGGAACGGCAGGGTCCCTAAAACACTGTACACCCAGGCAGCCGGTGGGACATGGGCTGGTAACGACGACCCATCCCTCGGATGGCAGGAGTACACTTTCCCCATATACTTTAACACGCCGCGGGACTTGTACGGCAACCTGATGGCACTGCCAGCACCGCTGTATGATTCATTAGACATGGTCCTGGACTACAACTTCACGATCTCGGCGACCGAGGGATTTGTGACCGGCGGGGCAAACCATGTGTTTGACCTCTACGCGCTCACAATGCCAAAGCAGGATAACGCGTCCATGCAAAATAAGCGCATCCTGGTTGAGACAAAGAAGCAGGACTATACCTCAAAATCGGCAGGAGATGAGCCGATTAACCTCACCCTGGATCAGAACAGGTACCTGCGCCAGCTCATGATATTCTGCTATGAGAATGGTATAGGGGAAGGAGTCGATATAACCGATCTTAAGCTTAAGGTGGACGGCGACACGTTCTGGGCAAGCAAATGGGGCGCATTGCAGGCCCTGAATGCAGAGGATGCATCCTGGGACGGCAGAGCCATACCAAACATGTACCTCAAGGCTCAGACCGGAAACGATGAGCTCTGGACAAGAGTACCTTCGCCATTCCCATACATGATATCGGGAACAGCCCCGACAGTGGCAGCGTACTTCGGCACACTTGCAAGCGGCGACAAGGTCACGGTAAACACGGATGCAGCAAGCGACGTCAATATCGTGGACATCAGGAGTCCGGTAATCCCGGCTGTTGCTGTTATCGATTTGGACAGGGACGGCTCACTGCAACATATGCAGTCATGTGGAGCGAATGACCTGGACATCATCCTGAGCAACGGCGGTGCGGATGCAGCCGTGCAGATCATCGAGCAGCACGTTGCAATACCCTGGGGGTACAGCCAGTAGATGAAATTTAAGGAAGGGCGGGTCTGTTTATTTCGCCATAGTCTGACAGATTTAACAGATTCATCCCCATTCCGCCCTTCTTTATTTTTTTATTTTTTGGATCATTATGTTTGACCCGTTCTCCCGGATCCCGGAAAAAGCGAAAATAAAGACGGTTGAAAAAACCGTGTACGTGACCCGCAATGATTACATCCTGGGAATCGAGAGCAGGATGTTTTTCGGGATTTTCTACGGAATACTGGTGACGCTCATATTCATTTCAATAATGGCTTATGCGGAGGAGTAAAATGGCTATAGTCAATGCAAATATATCCTGCTCTGGGAACAGAACTGATTATAATATGTCTTCATCTGTTCCACTTAGAAAAGGAAATCCGTCAGGGGCGACCATCGATGATTGGCGCAACGATGAGAGGGCGGTTTTCGAATGGGTTATTAATAGCGCACAAAACTGGTACGGGCTGACAGATACAGATGAAATTAATGTGTCTACCAGTGGTTGTTCCTTTAAATCCCCCTGGATAGATCTTGGAGTGCTAAAAACAATAACTCCTGCTACTGTCACATATAATGGCAAAATGCTGCAGGAATCTGCCTCAGCATATCAAAGAAGGCTTGCAGAGGAAAAAGCCCAACAGGAAGCTGCAGAAAAAGCTGCAAGACAGGAACAGGAGAGATTAGCTGCAGAAAGAGAGCAGGAAAGGCTAAAAGCGGAGTGGACAGCCCCGATAGCTCCAATCGCAAAACCGCCTGCTGAAGGGGAGCAGGAAACAGCCGTGGAGAACTACCGCGGCTACGCCATATATAAAACAACAAGCGGCTGGTACCACCTGTACTCGGCAGAAAAAGAATGGGGGGGAGAGTCGCTGGGATTGTATCAAACCCTAAAAGAAGCTGAAGCCGGGGCAGATGGAGATACTACCTATAACATGCCGGCTGTGGTCTTGCCGGTTACTCAGCCCACACCCGCCCCAACTATCCAGGCAAACGCTATAATCGAGAGCTTTGTTGTTAAGCAAAGCGGTTATACCGTATATTCTCCGGCGCTGGGTGACTGCGGAGATGTCGTCTTGCCGCCGTATAATGTTATTGTGGGAAGATGGCTGTGCATTGATGTAACTATCAGGGCATTAAGCAAAGGAAAATACAGAATATTTTTAACAAATGTTGCTACAGGAAGCCTCATTGACAAGGAACCTGATATATTTTATGATGAGCTCGACGTAGATAAAAGAGCGACTGAAACGCTATGGACATATGTTGACACTGCAGCCCAGATAAACATATCAATATCTGTAAAGGACGACTCTGACAGGACAATCATAAGTAAAATCATAACACTGAACGCAGCCGGGACGCCGCCACTGATTCCGGGATTGCCGCCTGTACCTGAGATTTCTATACCTGAGATCCCTTCGTTATTTACTCCATCTCCTCCAACTCCTCCAACTCCTTCTCCAGCCACCCCACCAGCCGGCTGCCCGGAAGGTACCACAAGAGTGGTGAAATGCCCCAAGAATGGAAAGGACGTTACCCAGAAATGCGTGAGCGGCAAGTGGGTGAACGTGGATGAGAAAGCATGCGAGGATGATACAGCACAGGCGCTCCTGTATGTCGTTTCCATAGCTGTCGTTATTGTGGTTTTGGCAATACTGGCAGGGAGGGAATGATGGCAGTGAAACGGGACGTTTTAATTGATGTCCTGATCAAAGTCGTTGCCTTAGTGGTAATTGCATACCTTGTATACAAGCTCCTGGAGAGCCAGGGCATAATAAAAAAGGAATACCCCACATCAACAGCTACAACTCCGGAATGCCCGCAAGGGCCTGAGTACAGCCGTGGTTTTTTTGGAGATTGTGCCCCGAATTACGTTTTTTCAGGGTGGTTGGATGAGAAATGCAAATGCTTGAGTACAGGGAAGTGATGATGTATGGTACAGAAAACCACAATGCGCAACTTCGGGGCAATAAACGACGGGGCGACAGACTGGGACAGTATCCGCAAAAACTTCACGGACCTTGAAAAAACTGTCAATGACCATTACAACGAGATAAAAGCCATAGCCCAGAGGCAGACATTCCAAGTTTCCGGAATGTTCCAGACAAGGGGCAAACACACCCTCATGCACGCGGGAAAGCACCTACGCTGCAAGCCGATAAACGCCTTTGCCATCGTGCACGACAATGTTGCTGCCGAGGTACAGGTTAACCTGGTCAATCTCTCATCCCCTGCAAAATTC
>JAPMTX010000047.1 GCA_026552855.1 Candidatus Methanoperedens sp.
ACAGAGCAAAACCACAACTCTCTGTGCACTCTGTGTCCTCTGTGGCTGATTATCTTGTTTTGACTTGTTTTAATAAATTTCATCCGATCAGTACCGTAGGGCATCCCATCGCAATCGAATTAGGGGGACCGCCTTCTACTATCATATCTCCCTGGCGCACCGCAGGGAGGTTGTTGATGAGCACCGTAACGCTTCCCATAGCCACGACCCCTCCGACATGGGGGACGACCCCTGTTGCCAGGGGGCACGTATGGAAGTCCGATGCCGCCCTCCAGGCAGGCATTCCGCCGATGAGAACGTCTACGCTCCCGGGCCCTGGACTCAGCGGAGTCCCATGGCTGGTCGTATCTCCTACTCTTGCCGCTGGCGGCATCTGATAACCTCCTAATTGATTTTTACAGGCAGCCCCTGGATTGTTAGAACAGCGCTTGATTTAAGCGTCAGTGAGGTGGTGCCTTCTATCTCCACTACATTTGCTTTTATCTTGAGCTGCATGGCGCTCTCGATGTTTATTGAGTTCATCATTGAATCGATTATGATCTTATTACTACCCGTCTTATCCACGATCTCGATTTTTTCCGCACCTGCTGAGTCGTCAAGCACGATCTTATGCTTCCCGTTCGTATGGATCTCAATCTTCTCCTGCTTGGATGTTCCATCATCATTGAAGATAATCTCATGACCGCTTCTTGATTTGATTTTCCTGATATTGTTCTTGCCATCGCTGTTGGTTTCAGGCGGCTTATCCTTGCCGTTCCACAGAGCCCCTATCACATAGGGCTGATTGATCTCGCCGTGCTCAAAAGCGACGAGCACTTCGTCATCGACCTCTGGATAAAAGACCATACCCCTTTCTTTTCCTGCCATGAGGCTTGCGACCCTTGCCCAGTAGCTTTCATCTTTCTCTCCCCTCCAGGGAAAATTGATTTTAACCCTGCCCATGCCTTCAGGGTCCTGGTTGCTCGTAACGACAGCTATTACTACTCCATATATGTGCCTGTCGTCCTGTTGTTCCTGTGTATTAAATAGTTCTTCAAGGCTCACAAAATGCTCCTTATTAACTCCTTATTAACGTAAGTGTGGTTTTATAACCCGCCTCGCCCAGGGCGTGTTTCGCTTTTGTTATATAATATACGCCGCTGAACCTTTTACCGACTTTTTCGATTTTAACGGTCATCCCGGGTCTAAGCTGCGGGTCACCGATGCATTCAAGATTCCCTTCGATAAAACCTTTATTTCTCCTCTTTAATTCTGCCTTGGCAAGATCCTTTGCCTCCTTCTTGGAACGTACGTTCCTCCCTTCAAGCTTTACATCCACCCTTTTGCCCTGGGATTTTTCCACGATACTGTCAAAATCCGGAATACCTACACTATTCTTAATGTCATTGATAGTTGCGGATTCTGAAATGCTCTCCTTATCCTTCTCGTTCCATGCGGTAACGTGCACTTCGTTGACAAGCGTGGCTGCTGTCATTCTCGGACTGAAATTGATAAAATTTTTTCTGAATTCAAAAGTGACCGCGCCAGGTATGTCATCTTTGGGCTTACGGAAATACAGGGTCTTGTCCCTGACGAAAAACTCGTATCCTATCTCACCTGAAAGCCGTTTCAGGATCGCATAATCCTTTTCGTTCTTTAACCGCTCAACCTTATCGTGGGGTTTTTCTGTCGGTTCTACTCCAGCCGGGCTTAAGCCGTTTTTCGTTGCTATCTCCTGCGCCACGGTTGAGTACATTACCTTCGTATCCGTGAATTTTTTTTCAGTCTTCTGCAGGTCATGGGAAAGGTCGTAACCCTCCAGACTCAGCGTTGGGGTGCCTGTGGAGAGAAAGCCAGGCGAAAGTGCTTTTATCCTGCCTCTTATTAAGCCCTCCTTCTTTGATGCGGCATACCCGAAAAGTATAACGATTTCTGTGCCGGGTTTGATGCGGTCATCGTCAAGCCAGCGGAACTGCTGCGTCTGGATATTAAGCTCTTCATTCATGGATATCCTGAACATTGAAGGGGTATCGAGGTCTTCATCGATTTCTATATTTAGGATGCTCTGCCTGGGCGGATATTCTTCGCCGCTTGCCTGCATGACCTTAAAGACCGGTGCGTAAACCTTCAAACCCGATATCAGAGTAGCCATTTCTTTACTCCAGAGGCGGGATTATCAATTCTGTGCCGGGTTTAAGAAACCTCGGATTATATATCTTATTTCTGTCAGCAATGGGTCTCCACATATACGGGTCGCCGTATTCACTGTGCGCTATCTGCCAGAGGCTATCGCCCTGTTTTACCATGTAGACCTTGGTCTTATCAGGCGACTGCAGTTCCCTCTCACGGCTGTTGAGCTGTATCTTGAACTCCTTTAATGTGATGTTGAGCCTTGCCCTGACAGGTACTCCTTCAGAGCTGAACATGGTGAACTTTTTCGTCACTTTTTCCAGCACGCAGTTAAAAGGTTCTTTAGGGTCAAGACCCCATACGAACTGTAAGGGAGGCGGGGCATGGAGTGAAGGGTCGATATTTATGAGGTCAGTCAGCTGGCTGGTCAATTTTCTCACATCAGTCCCTTTTTCATACGTGTCATAGAAAACCTCAAGCGTGACGCTGGCTGCGTTTCCTTTCACATACTGGAGGTACGGGGATTCAAGACCGGGTATGGCAACCTCAGAGAAGGTATTGCTCTTTTCCATCGTATATTCGGGCGGGAAATAGAGTATCTCTATCTGCTTACCTTTTTTGCCACCGTCAAGTATTTTTATAAACCCTGTTTTTGGTTCCATCTAAATGTAGCCCCTTCTCTCTCTCTCTATTTTGATCCTGCGGTCTATCAGCTGGTAGACTTCATCCGAAAGCCGATTAATATCAACCTTGTGCCGCATGTCCTTCTCTTCAGATGAATGAGCAGATATGCTGTCGACCGCAGTCTGTCTTGCCTCTTCAGCTACTTTTTTGACCTGCTCTATCGCCTGCTCGATTTTCTGGTTATTCTGGAAATAAAGATGATCATTGTCCTTCATTGTATCCTGTTTTTTTAATGGCGCCAGACTGATAGTTCCATATCCCTGCGTGTCGGGTTTGATGAAAGGTTTAATAAAAGCCGCAGTCCGGTATCCCTGGTTAAGTAAACTTTCACTTGTATGAAGCTGAACTGCGCTGCCAAGCAATAGACTCATCTGCGGTATGACAGCAGGTGATTTGCGTTCAAAAACAGAATGATATTTCTGATCAATAATCCGGGCATGGTCACTGTGACCTGTGAAATGCAAATTCACTGCCTGTGGAGGAACATTGTAGAATTCCTGCGGAAAGGCTGAAGTGGACCTGTACTCTGATTGATTATACTCTGATTGATACGTGGGGTCTGAGATTTGCATATGACTGCCATAACCTGCGGGCTGCCTTTTCACGGTTTCTGCCTGCGGGGAAGCATCGTATATCTCCTGCCCGTAAGAAGCTGCGCCCCGGATCATCCCGCTGTCCAGCAATAAATTCACGGAAGGCAGGATTGTAGGAAGTCTGTACCCGGATGCGGAAAATGTATAACTGGAGCGATTACCAGGGTAATTAAAATAACCTGTATTGTGCAGGTTCAGGGTTTCCTCATGCGGGGATGCACTAAAAATCCCACCGGGATTGAGAGCAGCCCAGGGTGCTGTCCATCTGTTCAGCAGTAAACTCTTCTGAGGCAAGGTTGCAGTTTCAAATACAGAATGGTATTCAGGGTTTATAATTTGCACGTATTTGCTGTAATCAGCAAGCTGCCTTTTTACAGTTTCTGCCTGCGGAGAGGCATTATATATTTCCTGCCCGTGGGAAGCCGCATCCTGTATCATCCTGCTGTTCAGCAATAAACTCACCTGAGACAGGATTGCAGGGGATTTATACCCTGAGACAGAATAATCATGGAAAAGATTGTAAATCTGCCGGGAGAGCAGGGCAATGCCGGACAATGCCGGGCGGTTCAGCAGTAAACTCTCCTGAGGCAGGGTTGCAGCTTCAAATACGGAATGGTATTCAGGGTTTATAATTTGCACGTATTTGCTATAATCCAGCGGATAAATAGCAGCACCTGATAATGTCCACCTGTTCAGCAGTAAATTCACCTGAGGCAGGAAAGCGGGGGATTTACATTCAAACACGAATTTATATTCACAGGAACCTGGGTATTCAGCAGGAGAATACATTTTCACCTCATAATCAGGGCTGTTTCTTATATGTTGAGATATCTGTGGAAATGCCGCTGCATTTGTTCTGGAAACTAACGGACGTATCGTATTGTTCAAAACAGTTATCACATCCCCGGCGCGTGAAACTACGGACTTCAGGAACAGGAGCACCCTCTCATCAGGGATGCCAATCGGGAAAATTCCTGAAAAACCTGTATTTTCCAGTGGAATAAATTTTTCAATCTTAAACCACTGAAACATCGCTTTTATACCCTGAACGCTTTTTGCGATCAGGCGGGATGTTATATTCTGGTTACGGAAATGGAAGTGTACCAGGACATTCATATTAACGTTCTGAGACACTGATTGCAGAGCATTTTTAAAAAAAATCATCAGGGGATAACCGAAAGGATTCCGCCTGCCTTTCTGGTACTTACCCGTAATTTTCCGGTAAAAACCTTGATCCGTGAGAGTAATTACTGGCGTATCCATTGTTCCTAGCCCTTCTTGATACCGTGATGAGCAAGTTCAATAGTCTCAAAAGCCACTGTATTGCTGTCAGCCTTTAATTCAGGACCAGTCCACTTTACAGGATAGGCTTTAACGAAGTTCCACCGCCATTTATCTTCATCATCGACACTCTTTAAAACGATAGCTCCGTCCTTCCGCCTGAATATTCCGCTGACCACGTCCTGATACCAGTTCCACATATCCTCCTTATCCGTAATACCCCGTTTCAGGGTAATGTGCTGGTATTTCGTCCTTTTAGGCAGTTGGTACACGAAATCGTTGACACCGCCTTCTTCGTAAGGTTCTGTTTCTGTCTCAAGCGAGAGCCCTGTTACCTCGGAGACCTGAGCCACCGTAATTCCCTCGATCTCCACACTGAATCTAAAGGAAGTATATGGATATGGTTTTTCCCCTGTTATCATAACTATGCCTTATTGATATGTTTTCTCCTTTTATACCTCAAGAATGCTCCTCTGCTTCTCTCCGCTCAGGCGCTGGTTGATCCTTGAAATCTCCTCGCACCACCTGTGTCTTTCCCTGTGTTCCATATTCATGAGGTCTTCGAAACGCCAGTGGAAATGGTAGGCAATAAAAGCTACCTCCTCATACAGCCTGTCGAGGGGGTAGCTGATTATTCCCCCGGGGCTTCCACCCCGATCTCGAACTCATGCTGGCATTTCGGGCATGCGGTCTTTATTCTACCGGTTCCATTTTCATTGATCCTTCTATAGAAGTCCTGCAGGTAAGAGAGGTCAGAAGCAAACAGGTTCTCAATCACCTTCGGGTTAATGGTCTGCAGATCTCCCAGCTTTGTGATTACTCTTGAAAACAGTATCACAGTCAGATAGGCTGGATTTGATTGCACTCTTGCATCCTTCAAAGGCAGGATCTCATCAGCGGCTGTCGCAAGGCGCATGACGCCTTTTTTATGGAGATTCCCGTCCTCATCTACGTACCCTTTGGGTAAGGTGAACTCGAATTCTGTCTGAAACGCCATAATATTACCTGCTCAGCCGTTTAGACCTTAACCCGCTTAAATCCTTCGTGGACGATTTCCAGCGTCTCGATTGCGACTTCGTTTCCTTTTGCATTGAAGTCCGGCGGGTCGTACTTGCTCGGCCATGCCTGCTCAATATCCCAGCGGGCTTTATCTACTCCGCCTTCATCGACCAGGATAATAGATATGTTCTTCCGTTCTTTTTCTGCACCTGCATCTATAACCCGCTGCCTCCAATCATACAGGTCCATCGAGTCGGTAATACCCCATTTAAGGGTAATGTTCCCGTATTTTGTCAATCCTGACAGTTTACGGAACCGCGTGGGCTCGTTTCCCTCCCTGTATTCGACAGGGTCTGTAGTTGTATCTGCAAACGCGCATTCACTGAACCCTGCCTGGGAAATCCCGTCAACCTCAACACGGAACCTGAATTGCCTGTATGGATCTTTTCGTTCTCCAGTTGCCATAATTTATCCTCCAATCTAATGTTTTGTTTTATCCTCTTACAATCGCCTGTATTAACCCTATCACTCCGTGGCTGAGGAGCCGCCAGCCCACTGAGCAATGCGGAAGATCACGAACTCTGCCGGCTTTACCGGCGCGATGCCGATAATGCATATCAGCCTTCCATTATCTATATCATCCTGCGTCATTGTCGTCCTGTCGCATTTGACAAAGAACGCTTCCTCAGGCTTTGTTCCCATGAGCGCCCCGTCCCTCCATACCCTGGTCAGGAACTGGGTTATCGTGGCTCTGACCCTTGCCCAGAGTTTCTCATCGTTGGGCTCAAAGACGACCCACTGGGTGCCCTCTTCTATGGATTCCTCTACGAAAATGAAGAGGCGGCGAACGTTGATATATTTCCAGAGCGCATCGCTGGACAGTGTGCGGGCTCCCCAGACGCGGATACCTCTTCCAGGAAAAGCCCGGATTACGTTTACCCCGCGTGGATTAAGGATTCCCTGCTCTCCTTTTGTGATCTGGAACTCAAGGTCCATGGCTCCACGCACCACTTCATTCGCCGGAGCCTTATGTACTCCGCGTTCTACATCGCTGCGGGCATAAATCCCTGCCATATGACCTCCGGGGGGCACTAACTTTTCCGCCCCGGTAACAGAATCCATTATCCTGATCCAGGGGTAATAGAATGCAGCGTACTTGGTATCGAAATTGTTGCGGGGGTTAATATTGCTGACGTTGCTGCTCCCGTCGTCTGCATCAATAATCGCAAACCTGTCCTTTAACTCTTCACAGTGGGTTATGATCTTACTGACAAGACCCTGGATATTACTTGCATCAGGAACGTAGACGATAGAGATTTCATCTATCTCCTTGAAAGCCGTCAATCCTTTCCTATTCCCGGGAACATCATCCGTTGCAGAGTCACGCAAATAGTCATCAATACCTATGGCAGTTCCATCGAGACCGGTACCGCCCAGGGATGTTACTGCAGATGGTGAATTTGGCATATTTCCCGAATCATTTGTCTGTTTGGAAATCGTAATTAAATTCGAGATTCCATTTACCTTCAGATTAAAATAATCCGGTGAAGTGGGACTGATAGATAGGTTATCAAAGACTTCTATCATGGCTGGCTGGGGCTTAGTCTTTTTATCTGTTTCCGGATCAAAAAGCGTTGTTGGTAGCGGATCTTTCCAGTAAAAAACTGAAAGTTTAAATAACGGGTTTGCTCCCGTGTTGAGAGTTCCTGTTCCTACCTTGACTACTATCCTGTTTCCCCACGAGCCCTCACCTATTGCTTCTACAGTAAGGGCATCGCTACCTGCGGCTGTAAGTTTCAATGATGCTTTGCTGGCATCGTTGGCGACGACCCTTCCTATATAGCATCTCTGTCCGCCGTTCGCAAAGAATCCATCTACTGCATAGGCTAGATACGACCCGTCGATATAACTTCCATACATACGCTGGAATTGGAGCCAATTTGTGACTAATTGAGGGGTCGAAGGTCCACGCTCGGTGGGACCCAACATTCCCGCCGTACTCGTACTGACTCCTTCAATCGGTTTAGCCCCGATTTCAAACTCTTCTACATACACGCCTGGTGTTAAATATTCTGGCATAATAGTTTCTCCTTGTTTATATTTCTTTTAATATTTCTAAATTTTTAACAAAATTATTCTTAGATTTTAATTCCGGTTTTTGTACTCTGTTCTGCAATCCATTCTGCATTTATCCTTCAGTAATTCCTCCATATTTTCTATCATTTAACCTCCTTTTTCTAAAGTTTGAGATCCTGTTATCTCAATCATGAAAAGATAATTCTGCCAAGGGATTTCGTCTTCCCTTCCTCTAAATTTACTTTAATTGTTGTCGGCGCTCCGCCTTTTTTGATCTCAATTGTAATTTTTTTATTTTTGATATCATTAAAATAAAGAACGAATTCGCCGTTATCATCGGATTCGGTTTCTATATTCGCCTCTACAGCCTTCACATCTGCCTTGGCGACGGGTTCTTTATTCGGCTTTAAGATCAATCCCCTGATAAGAGTTGCGTGAGCTGGAAACGGATAGGAAGGTCTGGGTTTAAGGATAAATTCAAACACAGGGCTCTTTGGATCGAGAAGTGACGTATTCACGGGGGTCTCATCTGAAAAATAAAGGTCAGATTCGTAACCTATGGGATACTCCCCGGGCGCAAGGTCGGTAAAAATATAATATCCGCTCAGGTTCTTAACAGCCTCTATATCTCCTTTTTTTACCAGCACTTTGATGCGTCCGATTGGCTCTTTCTTCGTATAATCGTCCTTCAGCCAGACAGCAAGAGAAAGGCGGGTGGTTACTGCGTCTCCTTTATAAGAAGTAAATTTTTCCGTAACATACGGTCGGATAAATGCCATCTTATTCTTCCCCTCTCTTCGGTATCATTTCATCATAGCCAGTTTCTTTAGATACCACCCTCTGGGTACTCTTATCACGGGTTGAGTCTATCAACACAGGGGTAACCAGATAACAGGCTGAAGGCTTGTAAGGCTTCCCCTGGAACGTGCTCCAGATCTTGGTCATATCCTCTATGCTTGTAAGAGCCAGTGTTATGTGCAGTTCCTCCCTGTTTACCGCAAGGCTGCCCTTCAAAGCTGAGCCGTTCACAATGGAATTATCATAAAGGATTTGCATGGCTCTGCCCAGCAGTAAATGTGCCTCTAATGTCTTGTCAGTGGCTTCCTGAGAAGGATGTGAGGTCAGCATGTAAAATAAATCCATGATCAAAGGCGGGTATCTCTGCTTGCTCAGGTCTACCTGCTGCATCTCCATATTCTTTAAATGGATGTTCTCTATAACCTGATACAAAAACAGGGATATCCGGACATCGTTTTTGATTTCTCCGGGAGAACCCAGCACTATTGAACCGTCGGGCAGGTCTTTCATTTTATCTTTTAACAGGGTTATCAGTGTATCCCCTACATCTTTTATAGCCGTATTGCCCGCCATTGTTTTTTATCCTCCATATGACAGCCTTTAATCTATATCCAGGATACGTTCTCTCACAATCTCGTAATACTCTCCAAAGTCCTCAGGTATGCACAGCTTTCCCATCTTCTGGAACTCACGCCGTGTTCCCAGTATAATATGTTCCATTTTGACAGCGCACGAATCACCCGCAGCCAGGAAAGCGGCTGACAGGGCGATATTTTTTATGTTGCCGCCGGTAATTTTAAATTTCGACAGGAAGCTGTAGTCTATGTCATCTCCAAAAGGCATCTCTTTTGGGAATATGTTCTTCCAGATTTTTTCCCTGAGTTCCTCATCAGGCGATGGGAAATCTATCTTGAAGTGCATCCTGCGCAGGAACGCCTCATCGATGTTGTTGCTGAAGTTGGTCGCCAGGATCACAATCCCTTCGTACTCTTCCATTTTCTGGAGCAGGTAATTTATCTCGATGTTCGCATACCTGTCGTGGGAGTCCCTGACCTCGGAACGCTTGCCGAAAAGCGCATCGGCTTCGTCAAAGAACAGGATAGCATTGCTGGTCTCAGCCTCCTTAAAGATGTTCTTCAGGTTTTTCTCAGTCTCGCCGATGTACTTGCTGACAACGCCTGACAGATCGATCTTATATAGATCAAGTTCTGCATCTCTGGCTATAATCTCGGCAGCCATTGTTTTGCCTGTGCCTGAAGGTCCGGAGAAAAGGACGTTCAACCCCTTTCCCAGGGATAATTTTTTATCAAATCCCCAGTCGGTATACACGGTACCCTTGTATTTGATATAGCCTGATACCTCTTTCAGGTGCTCTTTTATGTCCCCTGGAAGGATTATCTCGTCCCAGGTATAACGGGGTTCTATCTTTCTGGCAAAGGAGACAAGGTTCCTGTTGGACTGCGCCTTACAACCGCTGTAAAGATCTTCCATCGATAATTTGGGACCGATCGGCGTTTTCACCATTGCAATATTGACCGCAGTGGAAATGGCATCCTTTATCTGACCGCCGCTGAATTTGAATTTGCTGGCAAGAACAGCGATATCCGCATCACCGTTGCCTTTAAGGAAGGATGACCACAGCCGCTTGCGAAGCTCAAAAGAAGGGACATGAAAAGCAAGACTGATGAAACTATGATTATTCAATAGACCCGGAGGGTCCCACGGCAGTTCGCCGGATAGAAAGATCCAGTTTGGGAAGTTATCTAACTCCCGGATCAGATTTACAGCATTAACTCCGGCTTCTGTGTCTTTTCCGACCAGAAAATCAAATCCCTCAAGGTACACAGATGATTTCTGTAACAGAGCCTCGCGAATAACAAGCTTCAGGTTCTCAGAGGCTTCACTTCCTTTCAGGTACTTTGAATCCACGACAAGCAGAGACAGCCCTAATTCCCTGCAGACCGCCTCTGCGGTCATCTTTTTCCCGGTGCCATAGGGACCGTGGAAGAAGAACATCGGGATTTTCTTGCCCGATTGTCTTTTGATCAGTCCAGGTAATGCATCTTTTGTATCATCAGCCGAAATAATCTCTTCAAAAAACCTTTTTGGCTCTATTATCGTAGAAAAATCCCTTATGCTCTGATCGACCTCGTCTGCTCCGAGAAGAAAGCTGATTATCCTCTCATCGACCTTGATGTGTCTGGATAAAAGGGGGAGATGGCTGTCGCCTGACAGGTAAATAATGCGGCTCTTGATAAGGGGCGCAGCGGGTGAAAAGCATCTTCTTGCCCTGAACTTTTCTTCCAGTGAGCTGCAGAGAAGATTGATCACCAGATCCACACTGGGTCTCTTCTTTGTCACGTCGTCCTGTAAATATGAGTATAATTTTTCGTATCTCAGTTCCAGTTCGGACGCCAGGCAGATGAGGAGGATATCGATCTCGAAAGCATTGAGATGGAAGAGTTCGGACAGGATATGAAGCCGCAGTTCTTTTCCCTGTTTTAGGCTCTCGGCTTTTTTCCTGTTGATTTCTCCTGCTGCAGCCTCGATCCTCTCAGACACCGGGTCGGGATAGATGCCTTTTTCCAGCTCACCGGAAGGGGTTTGCAGTATCGCATCCACTTCATCCTCTGAGATGTACAAACCGCGGAGGTCATCGATTTCAGTCCTCTGCTCTGACCTCCATCTCTCAATCCTGCTGTGGATTATCAGATCAACCCGGCGAAGCTCATCAAGGAGATGCTCCAGGCTGTTCTCATAAATGGTTGCGGCAGCGGGGGATGACCCTTGTTTTTGTTTTGTAATCTGAGATTCGTGAACCATCGGATTTTGCTCCTAAGAGATCATAAAAAAGTGCAAGGCGTAGCCTCTGCCCGGGAGTTTCATCGCCCTTTTGCTCGCTCCTGATTTATACCATTACTATAATGAATAACAGTTAACATGCTCATATATATGCGTTTCGAATTCCGACCTCTATTTCATATGGAACCGCTCAGTTCATCTACAGCCTGTGGAATGCAGCAACCAGTATATCCAGATCAGAAAGATTACCGTTTGATTTAAGTCTATCGACTTCGATCAGGAATCTCTCGCTGTTTTCTCTGCCCATATTATTTCTCTCCGCAAATCTGATCGCGAGGCTCTTCAGTTCTTTCCTGGACGAATATTTCTTCGGCATCTTACCATCAATAAAATTGAATATGTGCCCGCATTTTTTGTGACCGAAGGTCGGAGTTGATGGATTCGCAGAAGTTTTTATGTAGTCCCTGAAGGTACAGCCCTCGATAATCTCTCCACATTCGCATATTATCGTTTTAACACCACCATGCGTTTTTAAATAATACCAATTAATCGAAGGAGTTTCATCGCCCCATCGCTCGCTCCTGATTAATCGTTATTATTATAATTATACATGTACATGTGCATGAGCATATATATCAATTTCGGTTGCTAAGCCAGTTAAAGAAGCCAGTATTTGCTCTGAACGCTCTTTACCTGCTCCAGCCGCTCCCTCACTTTTGGACCCGGCTCAACCGTTTCTATTTTTTCAGGTTCCCGCCCCATGAACACCCCAAGGACAGAAGCAACAGAGCGGGCAAGAAGCCCAAGATCATATCCTCCCTCAAGCACTGCTGCCACTTTCCCCTGGCATGTCTTTTCAGCGATCGATCTCACGATGGATGCAAGCGCGGCAAAACCGCCGGCGCTCATTCTCATCTGAGCCAGCCCGTCACCTGCGGACGCGTCCTGACCTGCCGAGACCATAACAATATCGGGTCTGAACTCAAGCGCTGCCGGGAGCAGTATCTCCTTGAACGCCGCAACGAACCCTGCATCGTCTGTGCCTGCGGGCAGGGGCACATTGATGTTATATCCTTCGCCTTCCCCGGTCCCTACCTCATTGAGCCACCCGGTGCCGGGATAGTGCGGATACTGGTGGGTAGAGAAATAGAGCACCGAAGAGTCGCTGTAGAAGGCTTCCTGCGTTCCGTTCCCGTGATGCACGTCCCAGTCCACTATCAGCACGCGCTTTCTCCCTCTCTTCTGCGCATGGCGAGCTGCGATAGCAATATTGTTGAAGATGCAGAACCCCATGCCTCTGTCAGGCTCAGCATGGTGACCTGGCGGTCTCACAAGCGCGAACGAATTCTCAACCCTGCCAAGCACAGCCTCGACAGCTGTTATGGCGCCGCCTGCCGCGAGCAGCGCAACATTGTATGAATCTTTACTCAGGATAGTATCAAGGTCAAGCGGGATTTCAAGTTCAGAGTATTTCTTTGCTTTTTTGATATATTCAGGCGTATGGATATACTCGATCTCGCTCAACTCCGCATATTCTGGCTCGATAAGCTCCAGTTCCTTCATCATCCCGGTCTCTTGAAGATGGGAGATAATCGACACTAACCGCTCCTTTCTCTCAGGATGTGCGCCGGTATCGTGTTTTAAGTAATCGGGATGATAAATTACTGCCGTTCTTTTCCGTGACACTGCCGTATAAAATGAAAAAAGAGGACTATGCGAGCTTCTTACCCGCATTTGGTCCGTACGTCGCGTCGTATATCTCTTTTACATGGAATACAAAGGCTGCTTTTCCGGGCAGTTTCTTGGAGTCCGCCATCTCTTTTGCGTTCGTGAACCTGTCGCCTCTGTTCTCTATATCCACAGTCCCTTTTATCTGGTAGGATCTCTTGGCATCGCCGTCATAGGCTACAAGCGCCAGGTTCGGGTTCGATTCTATGTTCTTGCGCGTTTTGTTGAAGAAATTATCCACGAACAGTATGGTCTCGTCGTCCAGTATCTTCCACATGGTAACGAATACCACGTTCGGCTTCCCGCTCTTATCTGCGGTGGCGATTGGCAGGGGTTTTTGCTTTGCGACAATATCCTTTACTTCAGGAGGCATTTTCACCATAATTTATCACCTTTTTTCATTTAGTATGCGTTTGCGTATAAAGGTTTTGATTTCATTTAAGCAAAAGCTTTAAACCCGTACCATCACACCGTCTTTATCTCAAACCCTTCGAACATCTTTCTCATCATAAGATCCTGAACCGAACCAAAACCCGGAGTTGCAATCGTACTTCCTTCAAGGTATTCAATAGAACTTATATCAGAATCCGCTCTCACTACTAGCGAAGTACCTCCGGAATTCACTCCTGCGATAATGTATATCTTTCCATTATCGTTTATCCTGTATCTTAAAAGCGGAGGCATTCCAAGAGTAGCGATATCCACCTCGCGTTGATTGAAGGCGTTTGTTATTGCAAGCCCGTTTCTAAATCTCAAGAACTGGATATTTTTTTCAGGGATAAGACCTACCTTTGCAAAATAACCTTCTTTTTGTGCCACATATACCCCCAGATAGTGAATATTGCCATCTATAAACCCGAATCTGAGGTTTCCCCTGATAGGAGGCGGGGTCCAGTCAGGATCCGCCTCCAGTCTTGTTCTGACGTCATTATAGTATCTGTCAAGTATTGTACTTGATAGAAATTCATCCAGATCATTGTAACCCATTGATGCTGGAGTCTTTTTAAAAGCCCCGGCTTTATCCATCATTTCAAATCCCTTTCTGGTTTCGGGGAGGTCGGGGAACTCCAGATATAGCGTATTATTAATCGCGGCAGAGGCAGTAGCTCTATCAATTCCTGTGAACTCTGAACCGTATTTCAAGACCTTCTCCCGGTTTGCCGGGTTATTGATGAATCGTGTGCTTTTTACATGCACCCACACAAGAGCATTAATCATATCCTCATCTTTAAGGTATTCTGAGATTGCCAGGACACAACTCGGATGGTTTTCCCATATGTCTTTGGAATTAACCAGATACCTGCCATAACCATCAGCTACAGACTTTGCAGGATATGGCTCCCAGGAAATGAACCCTTCTATTGTTCCGTTCGCAAGCGCCGCGCTCATCTCATCCGCAGTCATTGAGACAACATATATCGTCTTTTTAGCATGGGATTTCTCATAGAGACTTACCCCTGCATACGATAGCGTAAGTATAATTATTGCAATTATAATATAAATAGATTTTTTCATCTTTTATCAAACTTCTTTAAAACGAAAAAGAAATTACTGCCTGCTCCAGGCTCGCTCTCCACATATATTTCACTGCCGTGCGCTTTAATAATCCCACTGGATATTGAAAGCCCAAGCCCGCTGCCACCTATTTTTCTTCGAGATGTGCTGTCCACCTGATAAAATTTATCAAATATCTTCACTAGTTTATCATTCTCTATCCCGATGCCGGTATCTTCGACCCTGACCATAATGCCATCCTGATCATCTTTTGCCGATAGAAGGATTCTTCCCTCATTTTGTGTGAATTTTAACGCGTTACCAATGAGATTATTCAACACTATAATAAGCTTTTCCCTGTCGCCAAGCACTGGAGAAAGGTTATCGGGAATTTCAATAGAAATCGTAATATTTTTTTTCAATGCAAGAGGTCGGATGTTCTCAAGCGCTACCTTTGCTATTTCATGAAAGTTGACCTGTTCAAAATGAAACTCCATCTTTCCGGCTTCGATCTTAGAAAGATCAAGGATATTGTTAATCAACCGGGTCAGCCGGTCTGTACTCAATATGATGTTCTCAAGCATCTCTTTCTCTACGTTGGAGTCCTTAACCTCTTCGGATTCAAGAAATTCGGCTGAAGTTCTTATTGCAGAAAGAGGCGTCTTTAACTCATGCGAGACCAGAGAGATAAAATCAGATTTCAGACTGTCGAGTTTTTTTAACTCTTCATTGGCAATAATCAGTTCCCGGTTCTTCTCTTCCAGATCTTTATTTGCTATCTCGATTTTGGTTTCAAGCTTTTTTCTTATATCCAGCAATTCTTTTGCTGTTTGATTAAATATTTCCGTCAGCTCCCCTATCTCATTATTTGAAGATATTGGTATAGTCTTGAAATGCCCGCTTACAAGACTGTGGGCTCCGTTTTTCAGGGAGTCTATGGGTTTTGTCAGTCTTTTCGAGATAAAGAAAGCCAGAAGGATGACGCAGAAAACAGCGATAGAAGATATACCCACGATCAATCGTCCCAGAGATAGAACTTCGGCATACGCCTCATTCTTGTTCTCCTCAACTATGAGCCCCCATCTGTAAAGCGGCAGCCAGTAATAAGAACCCAGCACATCTTCACCGTTATAGTTTATATATTCGCCTATTCCCCTCTTTTCGTACGTCACTTCTTTGACTGCCAGATTGTTGTTGATTTTTTCGAGCAGGATTTTAGATCTGTTCTCGTGAAATATCAGCTCCCCTTTATTATTGACTATAAATACCTCACCTAATTTTCCGATATCAATGCTCTCGATTACCGTGTACAGGTTCTCCATACTGACTCTTGCACCCAGTACGCCGGTGATTGTATCATTCCTTTTAATAGGGTTTGTGATGATTATTTCAGGCAAACCTGTGACGCTGGATAATGAAACATCCGATATGTACAGATTTCCTCTCAATGTTTCTGTGAAATAAGGTTCTTTACCTGCATTTCCGGTACGATTCAGGGTGGAGAACGTTATGTTCCCATTCTTATCGAGTAGAAAAAATTCTTCATACACACCCTGGTGCTCATTTTCAAATGTATACAGGTATCCCGCAAGTTTTTCTTTTTCCGTGCTGCCGGCTATCGTGGAAATAATACGTATATCCTCCTTTCTTGAAGCCATCCAGTCGTCTATTGCACGACCGGTATTTTCGGTCGCGACGACCAGGTTGGTCATCACGGAACCGCGGATGGCATCTTTACTGTAATCGTAGGATGCGTAAATAACGGCAGACAGCGGTATTACTGATATGACCAGGAAAAATACAATCAGCTCAAACCTTATACTCACATGCCTGCCCCCTGATCCTGGTTATATACCTCTTGATCTGCGCAGCACACTTTTTATACGGGCTTTCAGCTCACTGAGGTTGAAAGGTTTTGTTACATAATCGTCCGCGCCAGTCTCCAGACCTTTCACTTTATCTCTTATTTCATCTCTGGCAGTTAGCATGATTACAGGTATTTTTTCCGTAAGTTCGTCCTTTTTTAACTGGCTGCATACCTCAATACCGTCCATCCCAGGCATCATGAGATCAAGGATTATCAACTCCGGCATCTCTGTCTTTGACTTCTTTATCGCCTCGTAACCGTCGCTGGCTTCGATGACTATGTAATTCTCTGACTCAAGAGATCTCTTTAACGGGAGAAGCGTGGCTATCTCGTCGTCCACTATCAGTATCTTCTGCCTCACATCAGAAAAACTTCTAATCCTTCTTTCAATTTCCTTTTCCGGGACTCCCAGTATCCTGGCTATCTCTGAATTGGATATATTCTCATTGTTTTTTACAAGTTCAATGATTTTAGCATCGATATTCTTTTCCATATCTTACCTCGTAAATAACCTTTTAATCACCCTTTGCCTTTTTTATTTCTTTTGCTTCAGGCGTAAGTGATTGGTCATCCAGCACCGGTTTTAACTCCTCATAAAACGCCATAAGAAGTTTTGTAGCTTTATGCTCTTCATTTAGAAAGAATGATCTGATCTGTTTCCCTATCTTTTTCTCGATTACGATGTTATTCTCCAGAAGGGGCTCAAGCACCCTTGCCACACTGGAATGGTATAACCCCGTACCTTGCGCTATTCCTGAAAGATAATTGATTTCCCCTTTGTTTTTCATAAGATATTCCAGCACAGTTAGTTGCGCTGTTTTACCAAACAACTTTTCGAGTGGACTCATAGTTTAATCCTCTTTGTGCCAATTCGCCAAATAACTTTTTGCTTAGCTCGTATTTCAGCATATTAGAGTATTTATTG
>JAPMTX010000081.1 GCA_026552855.1 Candidatus Methanoperedens sp.
CATGGGTCTAAAATTGGATATGATTACCTTATATGATATCTGGATTGGTCAGGGACGTGATCCGAACATTAATAGAGAGAGATTGATGGATAAATGGATTGCTTAACCGAACACCTATGGAAAACACTCAGATTCAAGTAATATATCTGAACTGGTTGAAGAGCTGACTGCAACAGGTTATACAAAATTTTCTCAGTTGGAATCTGATTTACAAAGAAGTGAAGGAGCTTTTAAAAAGTATGAAGAGAGATTTACTGAGCAGGATTACTATTCAGATGTTGGTATTGTACGTGCATCTATATCGATAATTAATGAAGAATATATAAAAAATAGAAAGATAAAACCTACTAAAAGAAATTGCGACATATATAAGGAATATAAAAGGAAGTATATATTATAATATATAACAATTACTCAGTAATATAAACTATTTTGCTATTATTAATTTCGGCTGATTCATTTATCCAAGATTCCTATTAAATGGCTTTGGGAAACCTCTAAATATCCTTCCGACGCAAGACAATAACCTTAAAGTACCATCATCTCCAACTTAATAACAGGGTGACGTGTCTTGCAGGAATATAAGCTCTTTATTAACGGCGAATGGGTAGAATCAAGCAGCGGCGAAACTTTCGAAGATATTAGTCCAGCCACTCTTGAGGTGATCGCAAAGCTCCAGAAAGCCTCAGAGGAAGACGTGGAGCGCGCCGCTGACAGCGCGCAGGATGCTTTTGAGAAATGGAGCAGTACGCCCGCCCCTGCGCGCGGAAAGATACTCTTCCGAGCCGCAAGGATGCTTGAGGAGCGCAAGGAAGAACTGGCGCGCCTCATGACCATAGAGATGGGGAAAATCCTCAAGGAATCGAGGGGCGATGTCCAGGAAGCCATAGATATTACATACTATGCGGCTGGAGAGGGGAGGAGGCTTCTGGGAGAAACAACACCTTCGGAGCTGCCCGACAAGTTCTGCATGACAGTCCGAAGACCCATAGGCGTAGTCGGGCTTATCACGCCCTGGAATTTTCCGCTCGCTATCCCTGCCTGGAAGGTAATGCCTGCCCTCATATCAGGCAATACGGTAGTATTTAAACCTGCAAGCGATACGCCCCTGCTCTCGATAGAGCTTGTAAAGATACTCTCAGAGGCAGGGCTTCCCAAAGGCGTCCTGAACCTGGTGACTGGTGAGGGGGGCAAAGTGGGCAGCGCGATAGTACATAATAAGAAAATCCGCGCCATCTCGTTCACAGGCTCGGTTGAGACCGGCAGGTGGGTGCAGGGCGAGGCTGGCAAGGGCATGAAACGTGTCTCCTTAGAGCTCGGAGGGAAAAACCCGGTCATTGTTATGGACGATGCTGATATTGATATTGCTATCGACGGCGTGATCTGGGGCGCGTTCGGGACCACGGGGCAGAGGTGCACCGCAGCCAGCAGGGTCATAGTGCATGAGAAAATACTGCCCGGTTTCCAGGAGAAGCTCATCAGGAGGACAAGGCAGCTCAGGCTCGGCAGCGGTCTTGATGATGCCACAGACGTGGGTCCTGTGGTCAATAACTCGCAGCTCCAGAAGATTGCAAAGTACGTGGAGATAGGAAAAGAAGATGGTGCTAAACTTGTACTGGGCGGCAAAATAGTAAAACCCCTGCCCGGGTATTTCTTTGAACCCACCATATTTACAGACGTTACCCCGGACATGAGGATAGCCCGGGAGGAGATATTCGGTCCTGTACTGTCGCTGATGAGAGCAGGCAGCCTGGAGGAAGCAATATATATCGCCAATTCAGTAATCTACGGGCTTTCATCTTCGATATATACAGGAAATATAAGGAGCGCCTTTCGTGCTATCGAAAAGATCGAAGCAGGCATAACGTACATCAACGCCCCTCCGATCGGAGCAGAGATACATCTCCCGTTCGGCGGCGTAAAAGCCACAGGGAACGGGACGCGCGAGGCTGGTACGACTGCGATCGAAGAATTTACGGAGATAAAGACCGTTTATTTCGATTACAGCGGAAAGCTCCAGAAGGCGCAGATAGATGTGGCATAGGAGGAACAATGAGACGACTGGGCAAAAAATCTGAAGATATAATAAAACGTGACAGCAGGGTCGTATCCTCGCTCACCCGCCCCTACGAGCTTGTGATAGACCGTGCCGAGGGATCGACGATATACGATATCGAGGGCAACAGCTACATCGATTTTGCCTCAAGCGTGGCTGTGATGAACATCGGGTACAACTGCAAAAAGGTCAAAGATGCGGTATGCGCCCAGATGGAAAAAATGGTTCACTGTGGATTCTCGGATTTTTATGCTGAAATGCCGGTAAAACTTGCTGAGAAGCTCTGCGGCATGACAGGTTACGAGAAGGTATTCCTCTCGAATTCAGGGGCAGAAGCTGTAGAAGCTGCCATGAAGCTCGCGTTCTGGTACACTAAGAGGAGCAGCATGATAGCGTTCTACCGCGCCTTCCACGGCAGAACGCTTGGCGCGCTGTCCCTTACAAGCTCAAAAAAGAGGCACAAGGAGCATTACCCCTCCCTTCGCGTTGTTCATTCCCATTACGCATACTGCTACCGCTGTCCCTTCAACCTTGAATGCCCTGAATGCGGCATTGCATGTGCAAAAGAGATAGAGAATACTATTTTTAAAAGGGAACTTTCACCTGAGGACACGGCTGCTATCGTGGTAGAGCCGATACAGGGCGAGGGTGGGTTCATAGTACCGCCGCCGGAATTCCACAAAGAGATCAGGAGGATATGCGATGAGAACGACGTGCTGCTCGTGTCAGATGAGGTCCAGAGCGGAGGCTTCAGGACAGGAAAATTCATGGCAATGGAGAACTTTGATGTAAGGGCTGATATAGTGTGCATGTCAAAATCCATCGGCGGCGGGATACCGCTTGGAGCAACGCTGTCCACGGAAGAGATAATGAGCTGGCAGCCCGGGGCGCACGCCAATACCTTCGGCGGCAACCTGCTGGCTGCGGCTGGAGGGCTTGCAACGCTTGAGTTCATGGAGAGCGGCAGGCTTGGCGAAAAAGCAATCGAGAAGGGCAATTACCTCATGCAGCGTCTGAATGAGATGAAAGACAGGTATCCTGTGATCGGGGACGTGCGCGGTATTGGTCTCATGATAGGGATTGAACTCGTGGGGGAGAACAAAGCTCCCGCTATTCAAAAGCGCGAAAAGATAATCAAACAGGCTGTCGAGGAAGGGCTGATACTGCTCCCTGCGGGTGATTCCGTCATAAGGTTCGTGCCGCCCCTTATAATTTCAAAGGAAGAGATCGACTGCGGTCTTGAGATGTTCGAGAAAGCCCTGAAAGCTGCGGAAAAATAGAGGCGATGCTCAGAAATCATCAGCTGCGAGCATTGTTAACTCACCGCAAAGAGCGCAAAGTTCGCCCGTGACAAGAAGTCACATCATGTATTGCCGTGCGCTACCCCTTCCGTTTGGGGTAATCCTACTGAGATATGCGTCAGTTGTAACGCTGGGGTGTAAAGCTCTCAGGACAATATGGAGGAATTTAAAAGACTAATTTAAAAGAACCGTTAGGATAAGAATACTATGAAGAAAACGAAAGTTGAACCACAAAAAGAGTCGTCATGCGTGATAAGCGAAAATAGTCTGAAACGCTTAACCCAAAGGTATGGAGTCTGACCATGATGGCTGCGAACACATTATGGGGAACGGACAAATGATTCCCGGCTTA
>JAPMTX010000048.1 GCA_026552855.1 Candidatus Methanoperedens sp.
TTTTGGTCCGAGCGTTGTTCTCACTGCCGCAGCCACTGCTTTGGCTGCCATAATATTGTTGCTCTGCGCTTCTCTTCCTTTTGTTCTCTGACTGCCTTCCCGTAAAATCAGGATGGGCTGTCCTGCTAATTGTCCTGCCATGAATAGCCTCCGTAAAATATTATCTTCTGTTCGATAAATTGTACAATTTCACGCTTGTACGAAAGCATTCTGATTGTTTGTGGTTCTATATAAGTATTTCCATAGTGATTTAAAATAATATTGTTAAAATTATTATATGCCTGCGTCTCTCCTTCGGTTATATTACTGTAAAAGCGAGCCGCACCGGCTGCAGAACTTAGCCGATCCCGGGTTCTCCCACCCGCAGGAACAGGTACGCTCTCCGCCAGAAGAACTGAGAAGCAGCAGTTCGGATAGCCTGTAGGCGTTCTTATTAAGGATGCCCCAGAGCAGATATACCTGAGTGAGCGCTAGAATGAAAAATATGATATTATATGCCCCGTAAGGAAGAGCGCCTGAATAGGGAGCGAACGTGCCGTAGACTATCAATATGCCAAGCAGCAGTACAATTCCCGTAATAAACGATTGTGCCTCAGGGAACTCCGGCTTTGAGATAACAAGCTCCCGGTTAAACTCCAGCCTGAACTTTAATAGAACGATAACAACTGCAAGAGAAAGAGCAATTTCCACGGCTGAATAGATCGTGCCAGTATCACCGAGCGTCACTATTGCAACGAGCTTGACCATTATTACCAGAACCAGGGCTGCTATTGCCCGCACCACAGGAGCGTATAATTCCCTTTTCATGCCGCACCAGATTGGTCCGGGATATAATTAAGGTAAGCGTCCATCAATCCGAAGCAGCCCGTGAGCATCATATCCCCGAACGGCGCCGCAAAGCGTACCTCAAGCCCGGAATTACGAAGGATGTTCCGGTTAGGTCCTGTCACGAGTATGGAGCCGATATTCTCAATACCGACAGCTTCCCTGATATAGCATCCGTGTCCTCCGTCATTAAAAACCTCCCTGGAATCAAGCGTTCCATCGCAAAGCCTTCTCATGTAATCATCGATCCTGTCCGCATTCAACTGGTGGGTATGGTGCTCGAACAGGGACAGGGGCTTTTTGCCCTCCACAACCGAAGCGAGCGTATGCCCGTTGCCGATATTCACCACAAGGCAGGGATACTCTGCACGATCATCATGTAGGGCTCCCCGGATGGCAGCGAACCCGGTATCCATAAGCAGCGCTCCAGGCAGTGTTCTTTCCACAGCCTTCATCCTTGTAAACCGGTCTGGGATATTGCCTTTATAAACGAAGGAATCAAGAGTTCCCCCTCTCTCCATTACCTCCCGGAAGTAATTAAACCTGAATACGCGGTTGCTTGTTTCAGGCGAATAACCATGATCCTGCACCGCGACTGCGAACCTGTCAGGAAGCTTTACCCCGAAAAGTGCCAGCGCCTTCTCCAGCGCATGTTCATCCACGTCGCACATCTCTATTCGAGCGGCATTTAGCCCCTGTATCTCTTCCTCGCTGATTATGCTCACGCCCATCTGCCTTACTTTATCCATGTCATCATTTATGGTGAGTGCTGCTCTTTCAGTCGCAAATACTGCAAGCCCGGCTTCGATATGCCGCCTGACAGCTCCGGCGCACGGTCCTCCGCCCATGGTCTCGCCGGCAAGTACGATATCCTGCTTTAACTTTGTCGCTGTAGATATCCGCTTTGCTACGATCTGCGTTTGCGAGGGCAGCACCATCTTAACGCAGTTCTCTATTTTCTGACTGCCGTCATAGAGAAGGATATCCTGTGTTCCCATTCCGACATCGATGGCAGCGAATCTCATTAAATACATTCATATATCTTTTGGCATATAAGAACCTCTATGGACATGTCGCTGCCACATAAAGAAAATGTGCCGAAATCTTACAAATGCGCGATACTTACCGTAAGTACTTCACGGTATGAGAAATACAATAAAGCCGACAGACCTGAGCGTGCCGAGGATGCATCAGGGAAGCTCATCTGGGGAATGATCCAGGTACAGGGGGGTCAGGTAGTGCATTACGAATTGATCCCCGATGACATAGACATGATAAGGGACGCATTAAAGAAATGTCTGTACTCAGAGGCTGATGTGATAATAGTGAACGGCGGCACTGGCATCTCGCCCCAGGATGTCACGATCGAGGCTGTAATGCCATTTTTTGAGAAAGAGATGCCGGGTTTTGGAGAGCTGTTCAGGCATAATAGCATTGAACAGATAGGGAACGCAGTGATACTTACAAGGGCGATCGCCGGGGTTGCGCGCCAGAAAGCCATATTCTGCCTGCCCGGCTCGCCCAATGCTGTCAAGCTGGCGCTTGAGCTTGTACTTCCTGAAATGGGGCATATCATAAAACACGTGAAGGGTCAGTAAATGGAATACAAGTGGAAAGCAATGCTTACCGTCTGGATAGGGATTTTTATGGCTACCCTTGACGGCAGCATAGTGAACGTCGCACTACCAACGCTGACAGAATACTTCAAGACGGACATAACGACCATCGAATGGGTGATAATGGCATACCTGCTGACAATCACAAGCCTCCTTTTAAGTCTTGGCAGGCTCTCGGATATGTTCGGCAGGAAGCCGATATTTGCAGGGGGCCTTGCGCTTTTTACTGCAGGTTCCGGATTATGCGCCATCTCAGCGACCGAAGGTCAGTTGATCCTCTACAGGATAATACAGGGCATCGGGGCTGCAATGCTGATGGCTACGGGTATTGCGATAATCACGCACGCTTTTCCCCCCAGAGAAAGGGGCAAGGCTATGGGATTGATCGGGACTGTCGTGTCTATCGGCTCGATGGCAGGACCGATCACAGGCGGCTTTTTAATAGAAAATGTGGGATGGCAGTCCATCTTTTATATCAATATACCTATCGGGATTTTTGGTACGATCATGGCTCTGCGCATCCTTCATAAAGATGAGACGAATTCGGGGCAGACTTTTGATCTATCAGGTGCACTTACCCTTTTTATGAGCCTCGTATTACTATTGCTGGCTCTGAGCCAGGGGCAGGATTCGGGATGGGATTCAGGTTACATCATATCTCTTTTTGTTTCATCAGCCGTGCTTTTCATTGTCTTCATTTATATTGAAACCAAAGCCAGACATCCCATGATGGAGCTGCGGCATTTCAAAAACAGACCGTTCGCATCAGCTAATATCAGTTCCATGATAAGTTTCATAGCCATGTTCAGCGTCATACTTATGATGCCTTTTTTCCTTCAAAATGAACTTGGGTATTCACCTGAGAGTGTCGGCTTAGTGTTCCTGGCAGTCCCTCTTGTGATGTCAGTCATATCCCCGGTAAGCGGCTGGCTATCCGACAGGGCGAATTCGTATATACTCAGCTCAATAGGCGTGGGGATCGCAAGCATATCCATCCTGTCTCTCAGTTTTCTGTCAAAATCATCCGGTTTCATCGATGTTACATCACGCCTTGCGCTGCTTGGATTAGGTCTGGGACTGTTCCAGGCGCCGAACAACAGCATAATAATGGGCTCGCTCCCGAAGGAACAACTGGGTATTGCAGCAGGCACCCTGGGAACGATGAGGAATATGGGGATGGTGATAGGCATAGCAGTTTCAGGCGCCGTTTTCTCCAACAGGTATGCTTTTTACGGAGGTATTGATAGTTCTTTCCAGCCGGCATTCCATGATACTTACATCGTTTCTGCCATCATATGCGGTATTGCCATGGTGACGTCGCTTGTGAGGAGCAAGGGGAAAAGCGAGTAACTATTTGCACGGGGCGTTATGAAATTCATTGCAGACAGGATGCTTGAGCGGCTTGCCCGCTGGCTTCGTCTTTTCGGGTACGACACTTCCGGGATCAAGAGGCAGGAGAATGAAGACGATACTCTTCTTGAGCTTGCGCAGATTGAGGGGAGAATTCTTGTTTCAAGAGATGAGGCGCTTATCAGGAGGGCGATAAAAAAAGGAATAAGAGCATACCTGGTCAAATCTCCGGAGATTATGGAGCAGCTCAGGGAGATGCAAAAGGAATTCAATATCAAATTTGAGCCTGTAATGGACAGGTGCAGCCTCTGCAACTCGCCTATCAGGAAGGTGGAACCCTCCGATATGGAGTTTGTGAGAAGTAGGGATTATGTGTACCCTGAGAGACTTGAGAGCGGGACCGAGTTCTGGATATGCGATAAGTGCGGGCAGGTGTACTGGCAGGGGAAACACTGGGAGAATATAATGGAGACTGTGAAGATATTAATAAATTTATATTAATTCTCCACTTCTATTCATAGAAAAGTTTAAGTACCATTAGTTACAAAACCTGACTAAAAATAGACCAAGTTCACTAAAAATAATAAAGCTTGAACACAGGAAAACAAAGATAAAAACAGCGAGGTGAGATTACATGAAACTATCTGTAGGCGACATTGTAAGGTTTAAAGTCGGATTCGACGACGTAGAGCTGGGAGAGGTTAAATTTATAGAAAAAATCAACAACGAGACCATACTCTATATAAACGGTTTCAGCGGATGGGCGTATAAGGTTTCTGAAAAAAAGATAATACCATCTGAATCTCAAAAGCTAAATTTAATCCCAAAATTAAATAAATCATATTTAACAAGAGGAATGGGATTTTATCGGGAAGAAACAGGTGTTTCTGTTTCTTCCCAATCCTGATTATGGGAGTTACATTAAACGCTGGTCTGCCTGATACTGCAGCAACTGAGATGCAAAAATCGAGCGAGCAGAGCCCTTGTATCCCTGCAGGGCACGGAGAACTGATCCTCGTTGTTGATGACGATGATGCGATTCGTGAGATTACAAGTTCGATACTGGATACGCACGGGTACAGAGTAATTACAGCCAGCAATGGGGCAGAGGCAATCGCATTATACGAACAAAACAGAGATAAGATCAAAGTTGTTCTTATGGATATGATCATGCCGGTTATGGACGGCGCAAGAAGTGTTCAGGTGCTGCGTAAGGGTTATCCTGCGATCAGAATTATCGTAGTAAGCGGACTGATCAAAGAAGATAAGCTTGCACAAGTAATAGATCATGTGCAGGCTTTTTTACCAAAACCTTATACAGTTGAGAAACTGTTGACTGTTGTACACAAAGTTATAGGCGCAAATTCCACTGTTGAGACTGAAGTATAAGTAGCATCACGGTTGATTTTTTTGCTCATGTATATAGACCCCTGCCCTCTGTAAACTTCACCAAATCCGAACCCCTGATAGAAAGTGACTGCTCTCTGGTTATTTACCTGGACCGACAGGCTGAGATACTGTCTTTTGCGATCCAGGGCAAAAACTTCTAACCATTTCAAAATCTGAGTACCTATTCCTCTACCCTGGTACTCTTTTTTCAACTGCATGGAGTTGATGAAGATATCATTTTTTCCTTTTCTCTCCTCGAACCAGAGGTATCCTGCAAGCTTATTGTCGTCATAAATAGATTTAACCGCTCCGGTTGATACTAACATATCAAGGTACTTTTTCTCAAAATTCGCACTCCATTCCAGCCCCCACGTAGCTTTAATCACATGCGCCATATTTTCTTTAGTCATGCTTATTATCCCTGAAACATCCCCTTCAGTCATATCGGATAATTTTAACCGCTCAGGTCCTGCCGTAATATACATGGCTTCAACCGCCCTCTGGTTTTAACCATTTATAGAACTGTGCCAGTACGAGACCCGCCGTAAAGCCGCCTATATGTGCCCAGTACGCCACGCCCCCGGTCTGTTCTGTCATAACACCCAGAGAAGCTACGCCTATGAAGAGCTGCATGAAAAACCAGAAAATTATGAAAAGCATAGCCGAAACCCTGGTGATGGTGATAAAAGGACCGAGGAATATAAGCATACGCACTATGCCTGTGGGGAAGAACAAAAGGTAGCCTGCCAGGACGCCGGCAATGGCACCGCTGGCACCCACGCTGGGAACCTGAGAGGCGGGATTGACAGCAATCTGGGCAAGGGCTGCAGCCAGACCGGATAGCAGGTAGAATATCACATAATGCAGGCGCCCAAGCCTGTCCTCCACATTATCACCGAATGCCGAAAGGTAGAGCATGTTGAAGCCCAGGTGGGCTATGCCTGCGTGCACGAACATAGACGTGAACGGGGTGAGGTAGTAAGGGATACCGATGCTCTGTCCGCTGGTTATTGCAGCAGGCACAACACCATACGACATAAAGAAGGCGCTCAGGGCATCTTCACCGCCAGTAAGGAGGATCGATAGCTCGAAAAGGAAAACGATGATATTGAGCGCAACTATACTTGCTGTCACTACCGGAAACCGCCGGCGCGGTACAGGTTCTTCTGTGCCCACAGGTACGAACATGCTCTTACCTCTGTTTTAGGATGCAAATAGAACTCATGCCGCTCCCCTACTTGCCATCCATCTTTCTACTGTCCTATTTAATTACTAGTTCAGTGTTAATGAGCGATAAAGGCTGCGATTGTAATCGAATTCTTAGATTACCAGAATACGGGATACCAGAAAGAGTTTTACCGATCATATCCTCACTCCCCTTCCTTCAAGTTCGAAAGATAAATCCTGCACGACTCCTCCATTTTCTGGAACCTTTTTATCCTCTCGATAAGTTCAGGGCTCCAGTCGCATATAGCCTTTGGTAGAGCATGAATATTCAGTTCTGAGACAAGTTCCCATTTTCCCGCGTTCCTTATAAGAGCCTCAAGCTCACCTCTTCCAACTTCCCCTTTGTTCGGAAAGTGTGGTTTTTCCTCAAGCTTTACCCTCAGCTTCTTATCATTTCCGCGGATAACTTCCACTCCCTCTTTTTTAGCATAAGCGTTGAGGTATCTGTTCAGCGACATCTGTCCCGTCCTGACGAGGTGCATGCGCTTAGGGCACAGGGATTGGTACTCACACCAGCCGCAGAGTCCGCTCTCTGCCGCCGGGAACTCATGCTCCTCCTGCGCTCTTTCGATTTTCTCTATCAGAGCCACGATGTCTGATTTCAGTTTCGATAGCTCATCGGGCGTCCTGTTAGATCTTATCTCCTTATCGTACACAAGGTAATGCCATACAAGGTTTACATGATCAGCATCCTCGAACATATCCTGCACTCCCATATGATATAGCGCAAGCTGCCTGTCCTTTTCAAAATGTATCTGTGCAGGCAAGTGCTGGGATGTTTTATAATCATGTATTTCGTAGGCTCCATCGCTGCTTGAGGAGAGCCTGTCGATATACCCCTGGAGTTTATACCCTTCAATATCGATGCTGATCATCTGCTCAAGACCAAGCGTCTTCCCGTCATTGAAAGGATAATACCTTGCATAATACTCCCTGATGCACTTCTCACCCGTCACCCTGTAATTCTCAGGCGAATAGCCCTCCCTGATTATCTTGATATTCTCAGAATAGTACTTCTGCCAGTTCTCATTGTAAAAAGGCACAAGCTCATCCAGAGTATTCGCTTTTGAAAGCCGCAGGTCCCTGTAGAGTTTCTCAAGCGCCTTGTGCACCCTCAAGCCCATGAATGCCTCGATCGTCTCTTCTTCCTCCACTTTCACCTTATCGATGTACCTCAGGCGGTACTGAAGGGGGCAGCTCTCGAATGCGCTCAGGCGGGAATGGGAATACACCGTCACGAGACTGTAATTTGGGTTAATAAATTATAAATGTTATGTTAATTGGTTCTGTCAAGTCTTCAATTAATGATGGACGCTGTCAATTTTTTTCTTTTGGGAGGTTGATTGGGAGTTTTGCTTTTTTATCTGAGATACTCAGTGTGCTCATACATTTATCTTTATCTAAAAGAAAGAAAAACTGTTTTCCTCTTATGTGTCTGTGTAGATAACCTAATTTTTCTAAGCCTAAAAGGTCTGTTCTTGCGGTCTGGTATGTTATTTTATAACATTCTTGCATTTCTTTTAAAGTTATTGGTCTTTCATTTTTACTCATATTAATAATCATGTCTGCTTGGCGGAAGTTTATATCTGGATTACTCTTTATTGTTTCCAAAATCTTCTTATTTTCTGATATTGTTTTTGCAACATATTTTTCAAATGATTTTAGCGCAATGTCCAGTTGTCGCAAGTTGAATTTTACAAAATACGTAATGTCATTACTGTCCGTTTCGGAGTAAAGATACGCCCGCATATATTGACTCGGTGCATTTTTTATTGCAGTGGATACCGCAACATACTCTAACCAGTTATATTTTTGGGAAATTAAATACAAATAGAATAGAGCTCTCGCAGTTCTTCCATTTCCATCGTTGAATGGGTGTATATATCCTATCATATAATGAAGCACTATCGCCTTAACAATAGGATGTAGATAGAATTCACTGGGCTCGCTATTAGCAAAACTGCAAGTTTGTTCTATGAGTTTATTAATGCTACTGTAATCGGGTGGCTCATAAATAAGCTGTCCTTCGTCTCTTGAAAATACCTTAACCTCATTATCCGTTCTAAAAGCTCCTTCGTATACCTTATTTTCAAGAGTATCTTTAGATATTTTCTTATGAATTTCCTTAATAAGTTCTAATGTTAACGGTTGGTTTGGCCGCGTATTTTCTTTAATATACATCATAGTAATGTAATTATTCAGTATCATTTGTTCGGAGTGGTCCTGCGGCTTCCTATTTTCTCTTAACATTTGTTTTGCTACTACTCTTGTTGTGACTGCACCTTCCAGTTGGCTAGAAGCTATTGCCTCTTCCATCAATGAATTGACTAAGTATTTCCTTTTTAGGTCGGCTGATGGCATCTGAGATTCAAAATCAAACTTACCTCCAACTCGCATATCCAAATCATGAAGCGCCTTCTCAATCTGTGGAGTTGGGGCATAACGTAATATCAAACCATTTAGTGTAATCGGTCTAGTATTAAATTCCCTACCAAATTTGGCATAACTCCATAATGTTTTAAGATCAATATTAATTCCCTTAAATCTCATTGGTAGCTCATCCCAATGCAGATATTTTGAATTAATAATATTCAAAAATGGTCTCATCTCTTCAATCTTAATATCTTTTTGCCCTAAGAATAACTTATGTGTTTCCTCATCCGATGGTGGTTTTTCTGGAAGTCTCATAGTTGCACACACTCAGTATCTACTGATTTGACTTTCATTAGTATTCATTTAAGTTGTTTTAGTGTATATAAAGTTATCTACTAATTGTATATTCATTAGTATTCATTAGTATTCATTTAAGTTGTTGATTGCTATTTCAGAATACCAGCGAGCAACCGAAATTTAATAGCATTCATCATCACCGAAGACTTGATAGAACCTGTTAATTGCCTGAATTACAACAACCCTATATTGCCTTTTCTCACTACCTCATCGTAATTCTTGTATCCGAGTATCTTCTCTATCATATCCGAATGCTTCCCCTTTATCTCATTCAGCTCTGAAGATGTATAATCCGTGATGCCCTTTGCGAATACCCTGCCTTCGTTCTCTATCTCGATGACATCTCCCCTGTCAAAATCCCCTGCTACCTCGACTATACCTGAGGGTAAAAGCCCCCGGCTTTTCCGTATGGCTTTCTCCGCGCCACTGTCCACTATTATCTTCCCTGAAGTTTTCGACAGGATTATCCAGCGCGTCCTGTTCTTATATTTTCCGTCTTTAGCAAGGAAAAGCGTGCCTATGTTCTCGCCGTTCACGACCCTTACGACCACGTTGTCTACAGCGCTGTTGGCGATGACCATATGGCACCCGGATATTGATGTTATCTTGGCTGCCTCTATCTTTGTCCTCATCCCGCCCACGCCTTTCATGCTTGTGGGGCTTCCTCCGTAGCTTTCTACCTCAGGCGTTATCTTCTCTATCGTGCTTATGAGCTGCGCGTCGTCGTTTTTCTTGGGGTTCTTGTTGTATAAGCCATCGATGTCAGATAAGAGTACGAGAAGCTCAGCCTCGGCCTTGCTCGCCACCATAGCTGAGAGCTTATCGTTGTCCCCGAAGGTCGCTTCTATCTCGTGCACGCAGATGGGATCGTTCTCGTTGATTATGGGGATGATCCCGAATTCCAGAAGTTCGGAGATGCTGTTTCGCAGGTTAAGGTACGTCATCCTGTTCGAGAATGCTTCGTAGGTAAGCAGTATCTGCGCCACCTTGAGGTCGTATTTGCCAAAAGCTGCCATCCACTCCTGCATCAGGATGTTCTGACCCACAGCCGCGGCTGCCTGCCGTAACGGGATTTCCCTGGGTCGCGTCCCAAGCTTCATTTCTTCAACCCCTATCCCGATCGCGCCTGAGCTAACGATTATAACAGTTTTCCCGAGTTCCCGCAGCTCCGACACCTGTCTTGCTATGTCCTCTGTCAACCGCCTGTTGAAGCTCCCGTCTTCCTTTGTAAGGGATGATGTCCCTATTTTTACGACTATCCTTTTTATGTCCCTGAAGAGCTTTTCCCGGTCAACAGTAGCTTGTTCCATCTGATCACTGGCTCATTTTATCTGTTAGATTTACATTAAGCTTTTTATGGGTGTATTTCCTGGCATTCTTCCCTACATAATCAGCCACCTTATGCCCCTTGCCAAGAAGCGCATACTTGTATATCAGCAGTCCTTCCATTCCTACAGGTCCGCGCGCATGTATTTTGTTGGTGCTGATACCCACCTCTGCACCTTTCCCGTAACGGAATCCATCAGAAAACCGCGTGGATGCGTTCCACATCACGCTGGATGAGTCAACGAGGTCGATGAACCTAGCTGCGTTTCCTTTGTCCTCTGTCACGATGGCATCTGTATGGTGGGAGCCGTACCTGTTGATATGGTCTATAGCCTCGTCCAGAGAATCCACAACTTTGATGGAGAGGATAAGGTCGTTGTACTCAGTTCTCCAGTCCTCCTCTGCGGCGTGAAGCACCGCCTTTAGGAACCCCATATCTTTCAGCAGGTCAAACGAGACGTCATCGCACCGCAGTTCCACGCCTGCCTCATTGTATTTCTTCCCGATCTCAGGCAGGAATTCCTCTGCAATATCTCTATGCACGAGCAGGGTCTCCATGGCATTGCACACTGCGGGATACTGTACTTTCGCGTCGTAGCATATGTCAATGGCTTTTTTCATATCCACTTTGCTGTCCACGTAGACATGGCAGATGCCTGCTGAATGTCCTAAAACGGGGATGCGCGTATTGTCCTGTATGTATTTCACGAACTCGTTCGAGCCCCTGGGAATGATGAGGTTTATGTAATCGTCCAGCTTCAGCATCTCATTGACCTCTTCCCTTGTCTCCATGAGAGCGAATGCGCCCTCTGGCATGCCTTCAGTGCTCTCGATGGCGTCCACGAGCACGTCAAAGATCGCCCTGTTGGAGTTAGCTGCTTCACTTCCGCCTTTGAATATGGTGGCATTGCCGCTCTTGAGACACAGCGCCATGATCTGAGGCACGACATCGGGGCGGGACTCGAAGATGACGCCGATCAACCCGATGGGACAACTGACCTGGTACAGTTCAAGACCGCTGTCCAGTTCAAGGGCAAAGAGTGTTTTTCCAACCGGGTCCTCGAACTTGATAACGTCCCTGATGCCTGCTATCATCTCATCTATCTTGATATCATCGACTTTCAGCCTCTTTGCAAGCGCTTTTGAGAGCCTGCCTGCCTCGACGAGCTTTTCTGCCGCTGCGAGGTCTTTCTTGTTGGCTGAGATTATCTTTTCTCTGTTTGAATCTAAAGCCTGCACCATTGCGGCGAGGGCTCTATCCTTAACCGCGCCGGAAACACTGGCAAGAGGGATGGAGACGGATTTTGCGAGTTTTACTTTGGTGAGGATACTGGTGGACATAAATGATAACTACCGGGGGTGTAATTAGTAGAGTTCCTTTACATCATTTTACATAGATATGGTTTTTGATTATGAAAGTAACAACTTTAATATTAACTCCGCTTTGTTACTAAGCCTTTAGATTACTTCCACATCCAGCCCGTACCCCTTAAAAGACTCAAAATCCCCGTCACCTGTTATCAGGCGTTTATTGTTTGCTATGCAGGTTGCGGCAATCAGCAAATCCTTTATTTTTATACTCCCTTAAATGTTCAAGAACACGTTCATTGCCGCCAAAAATCTCTATAATTACATTTGTATCCAAAATCAAATCCATTTCTGGAACTCCTCTTCAACCTTTTTTAGCTCCTCCCTGAGCGTCTCTTTTTCCCGTCTGTCTCTGGTCCCGAATCCTATTTCCAGCGTTTTAAGGTTCCCTTCCCTTGCTATCATCTCGCGTAAAATCTCAGAAAAGCTCCTGTGGCTCTTGATTTTTAAAAGTTCTCTATAAACATCATCTGAGACTGTGATAGTTTTTTCCATAAATATCCTTATACGTTTATTGAGTATTAAACTTTCTATTTTAACAAATTTATTTAAATTGTAGTTCTTAGGACGAAACGTTCCAGTGTTTATCCCGGATTAATCCCGGAAAAGACGTTAGCCTGAATGTTCCAACATAAAGTATTTAGTCTCCTCTGGCAATACATCATCACTATGGGGAGAACAAGCGTTAAACTGGAAAGGATTAAGGAAGGGTTAGAATATCTAGCAGATCTTGACCTTATCGATGCTTTTTACGATGAAATCTGGTGCAGCGAGGATACGCACAGGTTACTGGATAGATACAAGGATAAAAGCCAGTACTACGACCTGCCCCTGGAAGAGACCGATAAAGCAAAGCAGCACATTATCGAGTGGTTCGGGGAGAACTACGGGCTTGCAGAGATCGATTGTAACTACTGGATCGTCGCAGTCGGAAGCATAGACGAGGGCGGGAATAAATGGTGGTTTAAAGTAAAGCTGAATACCGACGACCTTGTGACAGCCAGAAAAGTCACTCTGCTGGATAAGTTCCTGGTTGAAAGCCAGAAGTACATAATCGAAGCCTGAACAAAGAGATGTGCCTCAGTTGTATTCCTTTATCACTTCATAGTTCGTAGTTCTCTCAACCGGTATCCTGCCTGCGTTCTTTATTAAATGGATAAGCCTCTCTTTTGGCATGTACTCAGGCGTGGCTCCGCCTGCAGCGTGCGTTATGCGCTCCTCCATGATTGTACCGTCGATATCGTTCGCGCCGTAATGCAGCGCAATCTGCGCGATTTTTTCGCCCACCATTATCCAGTATGCCTTGATATTGTTGATATAGCCGTTCAGTAGAAGGCGGGAGACCGCGATTATTTTAAGGTCGTCAAATCCCGTGGGACCAAAGTTGATTATACCGCTCTTTTGAAGTTCGGTATTATCAGGATGGAACCTCAACGGGATGAATGCCTGGAACCCGCAGGTCTTTTTCTGCAGTTCCCTTATCCTGAGTATGTGATCCACTATATCCGAAGGGGTCTCGATATGACCGTATAACATTGTCGCATTGCTCTTTATACCGATGCTGTGTGCTGTTCCCATGACCTCAAGCCACCGTTCGCCGCTTATTTTATGAGGACAGACCTTTTTCCTGGTTTCTTCGTTGAATATCTCGGCTCCTCCTCCGGGCAGGCTTGTCAGCCCTGCTTTTTTCAGGCGCAAAAGGACTTCTTTTACGCTTATCCCTATCATCTCTGCAAGGTACGCTATCTCTACGGCTGTATATGCCTTCAGGGACATGGCAGGATACTTCTCATGTAACCTGCTTAGCACATCTTCATAATACTCAAACTGCAGTTTTGGGTTAAGGGAGCCTACGATATGCAGCTCTGTCGCTCCCATCTCCCATGCCTTTGCGGCTTTCTCCATTATTTCATCAGCAGTAAGCGTAAATGCTCCCTTTTGCCCCTCTTTCCGGAAGTACGCGCAGAACGTGCACTTTGAGGTGCAGATGTTGGTGTAGTTTATGTGGCAGTTTGCCACGAACATGACCCTGTCCCCAACAGTTTTCCTGCGCGCGTAATCCGCAAGCGCTCCTGTAAGCTGGAGGTTTTTAGATTCCATCAGGAGCATGCCGTCTTCAAGATCCAGATCCTCTAATGCCTGTATTTTCTCTATTATGCTGGAGAGTTCTTTCATTTGCATGATTAACCTCAAGGAATGCTTCGCACTTCGTGCGAAGCTGGTTACCTGTACTGTCTTTATATGTATAGTAAATAAGGGCATCGTTCCTGGAGAGTTCAGGGAGCCTGTAAAAACCCTGCGGCACACTGAGTAAAATATATAAAGCTGCTGATACATTGGGTATCTGGAATTGAGGTATTATAAGATGGGTATGAAACCGATTCAAATGCTTACAGTATTATTAGCATCCGTATTGATTATTTCTTTCGCCATTGCTCTTATTAAAGAAGATGCGCTTGCACAGGAAACGGACTACAGAATTCCTTCGCAGCTTTTCATTCGCGAGGTTGATGTCAAGCCGGCAGAGGTAACAAGTGCCACCGTAGAGGTGAACGTTACAGCCTATATAAACCACGCAGGCGGCGAAACTAAAAACGCTACCATGCTCCTGAGAGCAATAAGCAGCGATACAGGGCTGCTGGCTGCACAGGAATCAGCCCCTATACCCGGAACCGATTCGGAAAAAACCTTAGCCGTCTCCCAGCATCTAAAGGTAGAGAGAAACGGTGGGTACGAGTTAAAGCTCCTGCTCTTTGATAACGGAAGCATCAGGGACAGCGGCTCTGTTAATATACGCGGTCTGAACGCCATAACGCCCCAATCAAAGCGCAGCGGGATAAATTTGAACAACATCGATTTCACTGTAAGCGGCGTATCGGCGGGGCGAGTGACCATCAAGCCTGATGTATATCTTGAGAACAGGGGTCCGGAAGCTTCTGAGAACTTAAAGCTCATAGTCAAAGCCAGGCAGGCGGATTCCAATCTCCTGGCTGACAGGGCAAGCTCTGAGACTGGCGTGATTGCAAGTGAGAAAACAGCGGTCAGGAGCGTAAATCTTGAAGTGCCTGACGGGTATAATTATATGGTTGTCGTGGAACTCTGGAAAGAGGATGTACTGATAAATACCTGGGAAAAACCGGTGCTTCTGGCACCTACCAAGACCGTTCCAAAAGAGAGCGCCGAAAAGAAGGTGAACATCGAGGTCTCAAAGTTCGTGAGGGAGGGTGAGCAGAGAGGTGGAGTAACACCGCCTTATGCGACCCAGGAGTCATCATACGCCGGCGGGACACCCAAGGAGCCGGGATTCGAAGTACTGGGAGCTGTCATGGCGCTTGTACTTGTGATCACATTGAGAAGGAGGTTATAATATGGTAAGCCGGGAAAAGATCGAGGATTATTTTTACGTCGGAGTTTTCCTGATAGCGATGCTGTTCTCATTGATAGCCGTATATCAGCTGTATTTTTCTATTGATCGCTTTATCGGGATATGGTTTAACTACCGCTACCAGCCCATATACCAGGCGCTTTTCAGCCTGTCTGTCCTCGCTATATCCGTGTATTTAATACGGGAAAGACTTATAAAAAGAAAGGAATGAAAGGAATACAAAATATTTTGGCTGTAACCTGACACTAACTCGGAACTTCATTCACTGGCTTTTGCCGTAGTCTGTCACCGTAACCCATGTGTCAGGTGTTATCGCGTGTACCGCATTGGGGTTGTCTGTACGGTCATGGACTGGCATTGCCGTTCTCCCGCAAGGACCTATCAACACGATTCGTCCAGAATTCGTAGTTCTGGAGCATCCTAATATTGATTTCTAAGTATTTAGGGTTATTGTCCTGTGCCTGCGGCATAATATAAGGCTTTCGCTATAAATTTACCCCCGCCAGCCATAATATAAAAATACATAAATTAAATCTTCGCTCTCAGATTCCCAAATATCCGGAACCTGAGTATACGATTTATCAGGGCAATTAATCTCTTCAGATGCAGCCTGTGCATTATAAACGGTATCAGACTGTTTCGTATAAATGAGACAGCCTTACTCTCAAAAAACCTGATGTATAAATACGGAATCAATACAGGCAGGGAGAAAAAGAAGAGAAGGACGAGAATATCCGTGAGGTTGGGCTCGTTGAACCATCCGGGATATATCTTTTTAAAGATATCGATATCAGGAACGCTCATAGCAATCTTTCCTCTTCATGGCTTAACGGCTAAATTTAGTATACCAATATTATATACGCCGCCATCCTATAAATAAACTCTTCTCCAAATCGTCGTTTCGCATAATTTTAATATAAACAAGCGCCTCCTGTGCCCTATGAAGATACTGGTCGCTGAATATGCAGTTGGCGCAGGGGTCACCGACTACATGCTTGAGGGAAAAGCTATGCTCGGTACTCTTGTTCAAAGCTTTGCATCATGCGGTCATGAAGTAATATATCCCACATCAGGCGCTGTGGTCGGCATGGGAACCGCCATCAGGACAGAGAAGTTTGAAGAGGCGATTGAGATAAACTCAAAGGATTGCGACGCCGGTCTGGTCATAGCTCCTGATGAGATGCTCGGCGACCTGACAGAGCTGGTTGAGGAGAATACTGTGAACCTCGGCTGCCCGCCCGGTTCAGTCCGCCTGTGCGCCGATAAACTTGAGTGTACCCGTGCGCTTGAGCGCGGTAAAATTCCGGTTCCGCATACGATCGAGAGCGGGGGGTACAGGGGCGATTATATCATCAAACCCAGGTTCGGATGCGCTTCCGAGGGCATTCACAGGAGCGGCGGGGGAACACTAAATGAGGGCTTCATAGCCACTAAATTCATTGAGGGGGAGCATTTAAGCGCAAGCATAATAACGGGCAGAACACAGCTTCCTCTCACAGTCAACAGACAGCTTATCGAGATAAACCATGATGTCTCATATAAAGGTGGGATCGTGCCGTATCATTGCAGCAGGAAAAACGAGGTCATCGAGGTCGCGAAAAATACCTTAAAGCTTCTCGGCTGCAGGGGATATGCGGGCGTGGATATCGTGCTCGGGGATAGACCATACGTTGTGGATGTGAATCCAAGACCGACTACCTCTATAATCGGTATAAGCCGGGTGATGGAGACTGAGATAGCAGACCTGATACTGAGGTCAAGATTCAGTGAACTTCCTGCGAATGTTAGAGTGAGCGGCTGCTTTACCTTTAAGAAAGAAGAATTACTCGGGCTCTAATGAGACGCGCAGGTAGTACGCGCCGATGATCGTATTGAGCCAGTAGGCTACGAGCCTGTAGAGCCAGGTCGCAGGTCCTGCTATCTCAGCCGGTATCCCGCTGAATATGAAAAGCCCTGCCATGGTAACGTC
>JAPMTX010000146.1 GCA_026552855.1 Candidatus Methanoperedens sp.
ATTGAGCGTACTTGCCATCTGGCCCGTAGTTACCTGGCGCCCTACATATAAATTTGACAGGGAAACCGCATTAGAGTTAATAAGCTACGGGAAACAGGTCGTAGGGGCTAACCTGCTTGTCTTTTTGATCTCGGTCGTTGATGTCACTTTCATCGGTCGCATTCTCGGTGCCGACGACCTGGGGTTCTATTCCATCGCCATGGGCGTTGCGGCTCTTTTAACATCGCAAATCTCACTCCTCGCGGGGCGGGTGATGTTCCCCATATATTCCACAATACAGGATAACAGGGCTACTCTGAAGAAAGCTTATATCAGGACTATAAAATATGTTTCACTCGTGTCTATTCCTGCCACTTTAGGGATATTTATGATCGCAGGGGATTTTATAAAAGTGGCATACGGCTCCAAATGGCTTCCCGCCGTGGCTGCCCTCCAGGTGCTGTGCTTCTACGGGCTTAACAGGTCGCTTCTCGGCACGACTGAGCAGTTGTACCTCGCGGCGGGAAAGCCGCAGGTGAGGACAAAGCTTAACCTTCTGCAGCTTGTCCTGATGCTGGCGCTGATGTATCCTCTGACGATGCGTTACGGCATACTCGGCACCAGCATTGCTGCAATGCTCCCATCGGCGCTGATTGTGTTTTTGACGTTCAGGGAAGCAGGGAAAATAATAGAGGAGAGTTTTATATCTATTATAAGATCGTTCGCTCCCTGCATCACAGGTTCTTTGGTGATGGTAATGGCGATTTATGCATGGAATTACGTGTCAGCTTCTTTTAGCCCGATTCTGAGGCTGGCGGTTTCTGTTATTCTTGGGGCATCAGTCTATGTTGCTTTTCTCTGGCTTGCCAGAAAGGAACTGTTTTATGAGGTCAGGGAGTTGATCGGGAGAAGATAATCAACCTGTTTTCATTTCTTTGGCATCTCAACAAGATATCGATTAATCTCACTTTTAAATTCAAAATAATCGTATTTCTTCAGATCCGACTTTATCTGGCGTACCTCGCTTGAAGAGCCGATCAGCCCGCTCAGTATCGCATCATGAATGAGATTTTGTATATTGAGCGCCGTTAGTCCGATTTTTTCTGCTTCGCAAAGTGCATCATTATCATTGCTCAGAAATATTCCATCAGATGCTTTTGCAAGTATAATAGCATCTGCTTCACTGCCCAGTCCTGCTGTGGTTTTGAGCTTTAAAGCTTCCGTCTTCAAAGTCTTTGGTAATTCTCTTATTTGTATCCAGTCATCTAAAGCCTTTTCAATTTCATCCACAAAACTCAAATTTAGCTTTTTACATTTGAGAATTTCATTATACACACTGTCCGGAATAACAATTTCCATTTGGGGAAATTGCTTTTTGATCATATCCAGCCTTTTAATTTTTGCAAGCGAACTCAGGATATCTGCGTCTAAGCATATAATCATTAAGCTCGCCTGATTTCCTTTAATTTTTTAGTTCTTTCATTGAGCTGTTGAACGCTCTTATAACCCCTGCGAAGCGGTATGCCTCTTTCTACCAGAACCTCTTTCATTTCCTCGATACTTAATCTGGCGATATCAGATGCCCCTCCAAGCGAGACTTCTCTTCGTTTATACATCTCAACGGCTATTTCAGTCCTCAGATCAGCTCTTTCGTTAATAAAAGCCTCAATAGCATCCTTTATAAAATCACTCTCACTTCGATAATGACCGCTTCTAAGGAGAGCTTTTATTTCTTTTTTCAAAAAATTTTCGCCTGAAAGACTTTCTGTTAAATACATGTTCATATATTATTCTTTATCTCGTAAATAATGTTATTGTCGGTTCTTCGAATTTTACTCTGGTTTTGTTGCCATCGGTCTCGTTGTTGTGCTTGAAGTTTTGAGCGTACTTGCCATCTGGCGTCGCATCCTCGGTGCCGACAACCTGGGGTTTTATTCCATCGCCATGGGCGTTGCGGCTCTTTTAACATCGCAGATCTCAACCCTTGCGGGGCGGGTGATGTTCCCCATATATTCCATAATACAGGATAACAGGGATACTCTGAAGAAAGCTTATATCAGGACTATAAAATATGTTTCGCTCGTATCCATTCCTGCGACTTTCGGGATATTTATGATCGCAGGGGATTTTATCAAAGTGGTTTACGGCTCCAAATGGCTCCCCGCCGCCGCTGCCCTCCAGGTGCTGTGCTTCTACGGGCTTAACAGGTCGCTTCTCGGCACGACTGAGCAGTTGTACCTCGCAGCGGGAAAGCCGCAGGTGAGGACAAAACTTAACCTTCTGCAGCTTGTCCTGATGCTGGCGCTGATGTATCCTCTGACGATGCGTTACGGTATACTCGGTACCAGTATCGCTGCAATGCTCCCCTCGGCGCTGATCGTGTTCTTGACGTTCAGGGAAGCGGGAATGATAATAGAGGAAAGCTTTGCATCTATTATAAGATCGTTAGCCCCCTGCATCACTGGTTCTTTGATAATGGTAATGGCGATTTATGCATGGAATTACGTGTCAGCTTCTTTTAGCCCGATTCTGAGGCTGGCGGTTTCTGTTATCCTTGGGGCATCAGTCTATGTTGCGTTTCTCTGGCTGGCGAGAAAGGAACTGTTTTATGAGATCAGGGGACTGATAACGAGGCGATAAATCTCCGCCCTTCTATTGGTTTGATTCTTAAATGTCCGTAACTTCAAATTTTTTAATATAATATCTATTTCCCCAAACCCATAATTTCTTTCAGGTTTTGTTTTAAAAGCTTCAATTTCGCTTGTCCTATTCTCCCAATTTTATTTTTTAGGCGTCTTTTATCTATTGCTCTAAGCTGGAAGACTAAAGCTACGGAATCCACCTCAAGATTATTGGATTGATCGGGTTTGATCGTGAATGTGAAAGGGAATCCAGCAGCTCCCAGCTTAGAAGTAAGAGGGACTATCAGAACAGTTGGGAGTTTTTCTAATCCAACTGCATTATAGGGTATCCTCAAAGTTCAGAAGAGCTTCATCACTGAGGCTGTCCCATTCTTCAAATTCCTTTTTCAGATCAAAATCATATTCTCTCTGGCGGATGATTGATTCTTTAAATATGCGGATAATCTTCATGAGATTGGCTATTTGTTCATCGGAAAGGTCTTTGATCTCGTTTGATATATCTTCCTTATATTTCTGTGAGGTTTGCATTTCCATCTCTCCTTTTGAATAATACCTTGTACTTAATCTCCTTTTGACCTGAAATACGCAATTATTTTTATCTGGTTTCTTTGGTTTATATAGTTAACATATAAGGTTGTATTTTTAGCGTTCAGGGAAGCAGGGAATAATGGAGGAGAGCTTTGCATCTATTATAAGATCGTTAGCCTCCTGCATCACTGGTTCTTTGATAATGGTAATGGCGATTTATGCATGGCAATACATGTCAGCTTCTCTTAGCCCGGTTTTGAGGCTGGCTGTTTCTGTTATTCTTGGGGCATCAGTCTGTGTTGCATTCCTCTGGTTGACCAGAAAGGAACTGTTTTATGAGATCAGGGGACTGATAACGAGGCGATAAAAGCCGCTATCCTTCCACAGTTATGTTTCAGCATCTTCGAACAAGAACTAATCATTTTGGGGTATTTTTGAACGTGATGAAGGCGAATCTTGATATATTGAGGCGACTTTTGCTTTTATTTCAGCCAGCTCAAATTCCATTTTCGAGAGCCTCTCATATTATCTTCTGTCCGGAATCAAGACTCTTAAGAAACACCACAACTTCTCTATTCTTCCAAAATTTTCTTTCTGGACATCATCATATATAATATCAAAGAATTCATACTCACCTTCTGGAGGCTCATATTCAACATCTATTTTTATGACTTTGATAATATTATCGTCTTTTGCCCATAGTAAATTTATGAAATTCTCTAAAATATTTTTTTCAGCTTCCGCGATTATTTTCACAGTTTTGCCATCCGGTAGGTTCTGTACCGTACCAGATATTTCCATTTTATTTGCGATTTGGGCAACAAATTCTCGATAGCCAACTTTCTGGACTCTTCCTTTTACTGTTATTGTTGCTCTCTGCATAATTCGCCTTAATTATTCGATATTGCATCTTTTACTATTTAGCAATTCTTCTGTACTCCTGCACTGTTACAAATTCAAACCCCGCGTCTTTTGCACGGCGGATTACATCATCAAGGAGTTCAACAGCCTTAACGCCCAGGTTCCTGCTCTTTAATGCATGCCTCAGCACATCTGCAAATATATACTCTATTGGATTATCAGCCCTTCTGACAGGCGTAATGCCTGATGAGGCATCAAGACATTCATTAGGATGAAATAAAAACACTATCGGTTTTCCTGTCCTCCGGGATTCTACGAACAAAAATTTTTCCAGAACTTTTAGTATCAGGGGGCTTACCCGCATCGTTGTTCCGATATACGAAGGTATGAAAGCAGAGATCGGGATCTCAAGAACTTTTGAATCCCCCTTCTTAACAACCGAATCATAAGAAGGATGATAGGGATGTCTCGGGGCGACCAGCCACTTCAATTTTCTCTTTGAACCGAATGTCAGGGGACCATCGAAACGCTGTGAGGCGATGGAACTGTCCGTGTTAAACCCTGTCTGCTCAAGCGCCCTTATGGTTGATTCATTTATACGCAGCGCGGGCGCTCTGAAGTCATAAATCCTTCCTGCGATCTCCCCGATGACATTTTTTGCTTTTTCCAGTTCTGCTGTTTGTTCCATGAGGCTCATCGAATCGAAAGCACGGTCATGTGAATGGTCATACCCGTGACAGCCTATATCATGCCCGTGCTCTGTTACCAGTTCGACAGACTCAGGAACTAATTCTGCCATCTCCCCCGTAAAATAGAAGGTACATTTTATATCATGTCTCGCATAAACATCGAGCAGACGTGGAAGCCCGATTTCATAGACTTCCCTTGCCGTATCCGGATCGAGTTTATTCTTTGTGATCGAAAAACTTTCGACGTCATTGGTCATGAGGAAATACATTTTATCACTTATAGTTAAATCTTGCAAAAGCTCCGCTGCATCAGCCGTTCCTCTTATCACTGGTTCAATTCAGATGCGGCTTAAAGGAACTGTTGTACTGTTCTATCTGGGAGCTGGTAATATTTTTTAAGTATGTTCAGGAAAATTTTTTCCTGGGAATATTTACTCATGGAATATGCGTCATCAAAGTCTTCGATCTTCTCAAGGTCTTTGGCAACAAGGCGCATTCTAACGCTTGAGCCCGGTATTTGCAGGTACTTTTCTATCCGGGACAGAACATTGATGAAATATCCCCTGCCTGTGGCTCTGTCTGAGCCGATATTCTTAACCATTCCGCACCGGGTGCAGAAAGGATGGGGTTTCAATCCTCCGGGATGCTCTCTTACTATATACGGCAGCCATACTTTTTCAGTATTTCCGCAGTCGATATGGTCGCATTTCAATGTAATTCTCTTTCTGCATTAACAATACTAACTTATATTTATTTTTATCCATCAGTTAACATAATCATAGTTATGATAGGTTAGGCATTGCGTATTTTTTATAAAGCAAGTTACAATCAAACATTTTATATATGAGATTGTTAATACTGTTTAAGGTGGAAAAATGAATGTTAAATTAAACTTGATTTTCCTTTTGATGCTGGCTGCTGTGTTTTTCAATATTATTGGTATTGGTAATGCACTTAACTACGTATCCGAAGAAAATAATCAAATAATAGACCAAGAAGCATCAAACGTTGTATATACAGAAAAAACAGTTAAAGAAAAACCAGTTAAAGTAGTTCCTCCACAAGGTAAAATAGAGCGTGCACTTGGAGACAGAATACAAAGCATGGGCAAGAGTGATAAGGTCAGAGTAGCTATTTGGATAAGATCGGATATTATCCAGGGCATAAGAAGACCTGAGATCTTAACAGATGGAGACCTTCAAGCATTAACGCACGACCGCCTTCAAAAAACTTTAGACATGCAGTTAGGGCAGATAAAGAAAAATGTTTCAGTAAAACAAAAGCCAGTCAGGGATTACCTGAGATCGAAAAGTATAAATCCACTATATGAAAGCTCGCTCGCCCCTGTCATATTTGCGGAGATCTCTAAAGATGATATCCATGAATTGGAGGCAAGGAACGATGTGGCAGCCCTGTACCTGGGACGAGAGTATAAACCCTTAATGGACACTTCGGTGTCTACCGTTCTTGCGCCACCTGTCTGGTCTTATGTTCAAAACGGAACGAAGGTAGCTGTAATAGAGGCAGGGGGAATAGCCTTTGACAATCCGTATTTAAAAGATGGCATTTACTATAATGCAAGTAACCCAAACATTGGCTTCCATCCTACAGCGGTTGCAGGAATAATCGCCAGTACCCATACAACATATAAAGGAATCGCATATAAAGGACCTGCTCTTCTCAGTGGCAACGCGAATAGCTGGTGGGATTCGGACCTGATGGCAGCCACGGACTGGGCAGTTGCTAATGGCGCAAGAGTTCTGAGCAATAGCTGGGGTGCTGATAATGGGGGGGTACTAAGTCCTTTAGCATATTACTATGATTGGCTGGTTTACAACTATGGGGTAACGGTAGTATTTGCCGCAGGGAATGATGCTTCGGCTAGGGTTTATGACCCGGCAGTCGCTTACAATGTGATCGCAGTGGGTTCTTTTAGTGATTCTAACAGCGGCTGGAACTGGTGGGATGATAATATGTCTTCATTCTCCAGCTACCTGGATCCCCCGTCTACTGATAGGGAAGAACCTGATGTTGCAGCACCAGGAGAGGACATAATTTCCACGACCACAGCACCACCCTGGACAGGTAATGTCGGATCAGGCACAAGCTATGCTGTTCCGCATGTTTCAGGTTTAGCCTCATTGCTAATAAATAAAACTCCAGCCCTTGCAGTCTGGCCTGAAGCTGTCAGAGCAATAATAATGGCATCAGCCGACCACAATATCGAGGGAAGCAGCAGACTGAGTGATAAGGACGGCGCTGGCGGCATAAATGCACTGGAAGCATATAAAATAGCGAGTACCGCAACAAAATGGGGCGGTATCGAACTGGCATATAACGATGGTGCACCGTGGTATTCTCAAAATATTACAGCGAGTATGGGACAAAGGATAAGGGTTGTAGTAGCATGGGACTCCAATTCCACAGGCTACGGAGGAAGCGACGCTCTCAATGCTGATATGGATTTATCGATCGAAAGATTATCTGGAACAACATGGGTGCCGGAATTCAGAGCGGGCAGTTCGCAATCTCTTGATAACAATTATGAGATATTAGATTTCAATGTACCACTGTCCGGGAAATACAGGGCAAAGGTAGTGAAGTTCAGCTGGGCAGATACGAGTTATATCGAGCATCTTGGATACGCGGTGTACATCAAATAATAATTGGGATTCGGAGCGGTTTTGTATCATCATAATCATAAAATATGATGATTATAATTATGTTGATTAAAATGTTTAGATAGCGATAAATTTATATAGAGGCTTAATTATTTCTATAATGAGTCAGGACTATCATGGTGGTCTGAAATCCCTGAGAAAATCGTTGACCATCATTAATCTGTCAGGACTTAGGAGAAATAGGAGGATGGAAAAATGAGAGCAAATATTTTACATAAACGAAGTTTAGGAATAGGGACCGTTGCGATCTTATTGATAATTTTAAACGCAACCATGGCATTAGCAGTGGATCCGGGCACAATTCCAGCAGATATGGCATCTGCACCAGTTCCGGACTATTCCACCTTATCTATCAATCCAGTTATTACAGAGACTGGCAAGATAAGTTTATCTGTGGATGGTCTTGGCACAATAGCTTCAACTGGAGTTATCCAGGCAGAAAAACCTGCCGGCGCAACTGTCAGAAAAGCTTACATGGCGGCTGCGAGCATGGGAACCAGTTACCGTGTCCTGGCTAATGGAGATGTCAAGATTGACGGTGCTGATGTAATCTGGGATACGGCAAAGACAACGCCGTGCAGTCCGGTAGCAGGGCTCAGATGCAGCAATCACTGGGCTGATGTGACATCAATCGTAAAATCCAAGATTGATGCAGCACCAGCAGGAAGAGTGGATTTTGCTATAACTGAGGTAGGCACATCTGGAATTGACGGTGAAATCCTGGCAGTGATTTTTGATGATCCCAGTCAGACAAATGACAATACTGTAGTGCTGCTTTTTGGTGCGCAATCAGTTACCGGTGATAATTTTGCCATCGCACTGGCTAACCCCATCAATAAGGCTGATCCAAATCTGAAACTGGATATGTCCCTGGGTATATCGTTCGGCTATCAACCCTCCAGTCAGGACAGCCAGGTTGATGTCAATGGTATTAGAATGACATCTTCAGCAGGCGGTCAGGATGATGGAGCAGGTGCTAACGGTGCGCTTCTTACAGTTGGAGGCCTGGATGACAGCGATGCCAATCCGCCCAACCCTCTCGCTCGCGGTGATCAATTTAGCTGCCCCCGGTGTGATGATGAACTGTATAATCTCCTGCCGTTCGTCAATAATGGCGATACCAGTATAAATGTTAATACAAAGAATCCATCAGGCGACGACAACGTTTTCTTTGCAGCGCTTAACCTCAGGTCTACTACAGCAGTCGTGGGAGAGGGTATTCTGCTGGCTCCACTTGCTTCGGTCAATTTTGTTGGCGAACATCATACTGTTACTGCAACAGTACAGGATGCTAATGGAAACCCGATAGTAGGACGTGATGTAACATTCACAATAATCTCTGGACCGCATGCCGGGCAGACAGGCACTGCTGCAACCGATGCCAGTGGAAAAGCGACTTTTACATACACAGGTACCTCAGTGGGCACGGATGTTATTGAAGCCAGTTTCGTTAACAGCCAGAAGCAAACTATAACCTCTAACAGAGTCACAAAAGAGTGGAAACCGCAACAAAATAATATCCCGGAATTCCCAAGCATAGTATTGCCAGTAGCAGGTGCACTGGGTATAATGCTGTTGTTCTATAGAGGAAGAGAGAGATAATTCCCTCTCTTTTTTCATTTTTTTTTTGGATAAGCTATACTATAGAAGTCATAACTTATGTCAATGAAGCGAACCTTGCTTTAAATGTTTTGTACATGTAGCGGAAACTCAGTACTAATGCAGCCAGGTACGCAGCCGATAACTTTGATACCAGCCCGAAATCAAAATCTTTTTTCACAAATGTGATCATAACAATTAACATGAACAATATGACTAAATAGAATAAAAAACTGAATACAAGCGCTTTCTTCCACGGCTTCATATGGATTTTGAGGTCAAGGTGCAGCTCTATCATGCTATCTTTCCTGTTTTTATTAGATTTTTAACGCGTATCTCCTTTGGGGGATGTGTATCGAAGAGATGTTCAAAAAAAGTCTCTTTTTGTGGGTCTACCAGGCAGAGGAATCCAAGTGATGGGTACCCTGTGACTTTGCTGTTCTCAAGACGCTCTATTGCCGAGATGAGCGCATCAGGGTTCCCGCATAATTCAGCGGCTTGCTTATCGTAGTCTTGAGTTGAAACTGAATGTATCATAGTTGCAGCCGGCGGTGCTGCCAGTCCGGTGATAAATGCTCCGAACAGCCTGGGTGCTGGATCGTTGTAATCGCCAAAACCTGTGAAGACCGCACCCCAGCGTACTGCGGAGGCAGCCATGGTAAAAATGCCTGTGATTAAGGCTGCAAGTGTTCTCAGATGTATGGTATTGTTTATCTGTACTATATTATATGCAAGCGACGCTTCCAGTTCTTCGTCATTAAATGAATTCAGTAATCGTGCCGGTACGATGATCGCGGTTTTATCAGAACTATTGCCGATTACAAGGCTGCCTGGCAGCATCAGTTCGGTGATGTGTATTGCAGGCATTGCAACCCCGGCGCGTTTTGAAAGCATCAGGGATTTATCCTTAATATTGGAGAACTCTCCCGGCACGGTCGGACGTGCCCTGTATATGCGTAGCATAATCCTGCTCGCATTAATGCTAATTATTACGCATAGAATAGATGAAACTATCAGCCCTGCTATCGCACCATTTAGACCGAACAGACCTCCAGCAAGTATTATCGGTATAATTACAGGGGTAAAAAATAATATTATTTTTAAAAATATTTTAAACATTTTGGGTTTATAAGTTAATAAGCAAAGTATATATATCTTATTACCGTTGAATGAACTGAGCAAGCCAGAATGGAACCTTGGTTTAATTGATTATCATTAAAAAGGGTAATAATGACTATAACGGCTGACCAGAAATACAATATTCTTATTTTCTTATTTGTAATGGCATTTTTCACAGGCGCTACTATTCAGTTAAGTGAGGGTTCGGTACTGGTTGGAGTTATAATGTTCCTGATAGCCCTCGCGCTCACTACAAAAATAAAACTGAGCGGCACATATGTCACAAAAAACTCTAAATTTTTTATTATACTCGGCGCGTTCATTGTACTTGCAGATCTTGTTTACAATTTAAAAGCGGCAAACCAGCTCGGAACTGTGGATTCCATGACTTTTTTCTTAGGAACCTCTTTTGTAGCATACGGTATTAGCCAGTACAAGAAAGCCGGCGAATTCGGTATATACACATCAGGTACGTTTATTATATTATACCTGTTTTTCTACTCGCTGTTGCCCTCTCTGAACAATGATTTCATTCACTATTTTGATCATTATTTAGTGCTGCTCCCGTCCCTTGCCATCATTAATGCGATTTCAAACATGGATATACATGTGGTAGCTACAGAGACCGTACATTTCAAGGGCTTCGAGGACAGTACCGTCGTTATCGGCGGACCCTGCTCAGGTATCTATTCTATGATTCTGCTTATTGGTCTTATCGTGGGCTATACAAAAATGGAAAGCCTGACAGATAAACGCAAGGTGTCTCTATTAATAGTTCTTGCAATATTTGTGGCGTATATATCTAATTTGATAAGGGTTTCCGTGCTATATTATGTCGGCTATTACTATGGAATAGAAAAAATGATGTTTGTCCACGTTTACCTCGGGTGGATCATCTTTATAATAATATTCTCCGGGATCATGATGGTTTTGTATAAGACAAAGTGAAAGTTATCGTACTGGGTAGGCAAGATACTCGGCCGAGGATGTCCTTATCTTTAAGGCGTCATCCAGAATTGCTGTTTCTTTTCCTGGCATAAATTGCAGAGTTTTCGTGTTCCTCAGTGTTATCGTATCGCCAATCACGCTTTCGACCTCGAACTCACCAAACATTCTACCGGGTGCGATCTCGAAAGGGATTTCATATTCTTTTATATTCAGCACTACGCTGCTGTTGCTTATAGCCTCCAGCTCTCCTGCGAGTGCTTTATATTTTAAATCTTCTTTGTGTTCTACCCAGTATTCAAATGCATCGCCTGTGCTTAGAATATTTGATTTCCTGAGATTGCCATCCCTGCCTGTAAACATCTCATAATATATATCGGGGAAAAATGTCGTATTGGATTTGATTGTTTCGTTCAGTAACTTCTGCTGGTCTTTTTCTGCGGTTTTTCTGATACTGAGTCTTATTTTATTATCACCTGCTCTCTGGAATGAGACTATGTATCGACCGTCAAAGTCTCCGGTTCCATTGTCATAGACCATTAATTTTTTAGTTGTAATCACATTGCTGATATATCCCGCTTTATTTGGGTCCATCAGTTCATAGGTGTTCCCAAGAAACGAAAGAATGCCTGAATGTGCTCTGGCTCTATATACAGCCTGCCCTTTCTCAACAAAGCCATTATCAGAAAAATACATGCTCAGTTCCTCGTATGAGGTATTGGTCTCCAGATAGAAACCCGGGTAGTTCATGCCTGTGATGTTCATCCATCTGCCGTAGTAGATGCTTTGAGGCGTTCCCCTTATCTGGACCCCCGATGCATATGGATACACCGTATCGTTCTGGAGGCTCAATCCTACACTGCCGTTGAGAATTACAGTTCTGTTGTTCAGTTCAAACGGGTAAATATTTTTAAATACAAGTTCATCAGAACTTATATTGTCAGTTTCAAAATCTGCCAGAATAGTGCCCGTCTTCAGTGAAATGATAACATCTGAGTAAAGCTCTATATTAGTTAAATAGACATCATCACCGCTTATAGAATCTATTCTGGCTTTGAAAAGCGTTGCAGGTAATTTTCCTTTAGTCCTGTACTCATAAATTCCCCCTTTATTTATAAGTCTTGAATCCATGGCACTTCCACCTTTTCTAAGCTCAAGCATCGCCGAATCACTCTTTGAGCTTATCAGCTTAACCAGAAGGGAATACCCGTCCCCAAAACTCCATGCTTTACCAAGCGTAATCGTCTTGTTTGGATACGTCTCTATTATCTTTGATATGTTTGAAGGATCTTTTCCAGCTATCCTGTAGCGAGAGCCCATCAGGTACAGGTCACTGCCGTTTACCCGCGCAATATAAGTGGCATTGCCAGCTTCTACCATATTATTATTTGAGACCTCAAGCCTGAGTTCTTCACCGGATTTGTTCTGGTTGATATCGTAATAAAAGCCAGGGAAGCTGAAGCCGTCAATTTTCATCGATCTATTCATCGCAACTGGCGCTCCCCTTGTATCGAAATTGAATTCATATGCTTTTGGAGCGGGTTTTGTTATGTTTTCTGTTCTAGTCCCGGCGGCATATGGTCTCAATTGTACGTTATCCAGCCAGACTGAGACATTACCGCTGGTGCCGTAGTTACTATATACCTGGAACGCCAGAGTATTGTTCCCCGATAACATTACTGGCACTTCTACATGCTCCCAGCTGCTATTTTTTCCCCCGATCCTGGATTCCCATACCGCCCGGTCGTCTATAAGCGCCCGTTTAAGAACATAGTATGAGGTGTTTGAATATTCAGAATCCCGGACATCAAAGGAAAGTACGGCACGGGCGTCTCCATAGGTTGTTAGGTTCTGATAGATAGTTCCCTGTGAGCCAGCTTTTCCTGTTGTAAAATTGATCTCATAAACTCTTGATGAAGAAATATTATTCGTATAACTTCCTATGGTCTCAGGACTTGCGGAAAACATCCAGCCCTCATCCGATTCCATGTCCCCGTTAATGAGGACTGGCAATTCTGCAAATCTCACTGAATCCAGACTTGTGTTTACCAGTAGATGTACCGATCTATAGGATTGATTGTCTTTTAAAAGCAGGAATTCCAGTTTTGACTTATTTGTCCCTGCAAAAGCGATGGAGGTGGTCAATTGAGGTATGAATGTCACGTTATCCAGCCACTTATCGTTATGATTAATGACTATATTCTGCTCTTTCAAAGTTCTCCCCCCGAGCTGCACGCGCAGCGTATAGTTGACAGGTGCATACTCATAATTTTCCACTCCTACCAGTATTGTAGCTGGTTCCCCGATGTTGACTCCCGGAAGGTAGTTCTCTGCTTTTCCGTTTGCTCCGAGTATATAGAGGGTTGTGAATTTTTCAGGCTCTGTGGTAACTTTCGCATATATCAGCATGGCACTGACCAGTAATATCGCGATTATCATGGTTTTTATCAGCATCTTCTCAAGGGCAGGGTCGTATTCAGGTCCTGTTTCTGCCTCATTGCTCCTGATGGTATGATAGAAAGAAATTATATCCCTGAATGAGAAACCGTATCCTGTTTCCCCGCACCTCCACCTTTGAAGATATGCCGCTATCAGGAGGAATCCCATTATTGTGGATAGGCTGATCACTATGGAGTTCGGTCTGAAACCCCACGGGGTGTAGTTAAGGGCAAAGCCGTCAAAAACAAAGATTGCAATACTCAGCCCTATACTCAGCGTGAATCTCTCTATCGGGCCAAGTTCACCCCGTCTGGGGAACATTACAGAGATGAAAAGATAGCCTGGCAGGAAGAGAAGCAGAGGCAGTGCAAGGATCATCCGCAGGAATGTCTGATTATAAGGCGGGACCAGTATGAAGATTATTGACGCAACTATCAGGATTACAGCGAGTTTTAAATCCAGGATGGCTGCCATGCTTTTTTTAGAGGATATTGATAACCAGTTTCTTGTGTAGATAAGTGCCTGAGCTGTCAATATTCCAATACTGTCCGCGAGAAGATCCCATATATTTGTTTTTCTCCCGGGCACGAAAAGCTGGTGGAACTCATCAGTTGCACCAAACGCGGTGCCTATAATAAATGCGAATATGAATGCGTAATTTTTTAAGGTACGGTTTGAGGAATTCTTCAAGGTACGATAAAGTAAAAACCCAAATATAGCATATTGAATGATATGTTCTACTTTGTCAGGGTATTCATAGAATATATAAAATGGATATAATAGAAACCTTAAATCAGAGTACTCTAAGAACTCCAGGCTGCTTCTGAGGCTTTCCAGATGTAGAAACCTCAATATAATCTTTGGGTCACCGGCGCTGGATACTGATGATAGATAGAAGATTGATAGTGCATAGAGGATTGTGAGTACTAAAAAAACTTTGAATCTATTACTCATTTTTTCTTGGGGGCACATTTTATATCAAACCATCGTTTAATTTCCGTTTTAACTAATCAACCTTTGGTATATAACACCTGCTTAACAGCATATTATACCGATCTTCTATGATGATGATGACCATAATAATATTTCCAAATTTAAAATAAACGATAAATTTATATAGCATATAGTTGTAACATATGTTAAATATCCATGGGATTAGGTGACATAACCAAAGAATCCTGGATAGGAGAGGTGTGACGAATATGAAAAATAAAATAATAACGATAACTGCATTTCTTGCAGTGATGGTAGCAATGACAGGGATTGCGGCGGCTATTCCATACGATGCGTTTATATATAATGCCGCTGGAACTTCAGCTGCACCGCAACCTGTGAGCCTTAAACCAGGCGATAGTGTTATCCTAAGTTATCGCGGAGAGAATATAATTCCGGCAGCTTTTGGTGTTCCCTTGCCATATTCCTCTACAGTTGTAGCATTAGGTGGCGGTGGAGTTGCAAGTGATATAACTGTTACTCTGCCAGTAAGCTTTACTCCAACGGCAGCTACATCCACAGATGTTGGCGCAATTAATATAGCCTTGAGCTCCTCTGCCCCGGTTGGAGCTTCGTACAGGGTGACTATTAAAGGTGGAGATGAGGCAGTAGATGTAGATTTCGGTGCTGCATCCAGAAATATATCAAGCATCCCCGAGTTCCCCACAGTAGCCCTGCCGGTAGCTGCAGCAATCGGACTGGTGTTCTTCTTCCAGCACAGGAAGAGAAAAGAAGAGTAATGTAAAAAATAAAAGAGCGGAGTTAGGCTCCCTCTTTTTATCCCTCAGGAGGCATGATAGATATGAGAAATCTAAAATTAACGATCATCGCATTCCTTGCAGTGATGCTAATGATCAGCGTAGCGAGTGCGGGAACATTTGATTTAACAAATTCAAATGTGAACCAATTGGCTGGGATAGATATAAGAGTGACTACTGATGGAGCCGCAAAGACTATATCCGTTGAACTGGTCAACAATCCGCTATCAAATACACCGCTGGGGATTGATGAGTTCTATTACCAGTTAGATGGTGTAACCTCTGTTTATAAAATTACTTCTGAGGATGATCCCAGTGGAGTATGGCATACTAACTTCGATGGGGGAACCGCAGATGGCTTTGGACCTTTTATAAGTTTAAAGAACAATAATCCTGGCGGTACTGGTGGATTAACAGGAAGCCCCATAACATTTACTTTGGCAAATTCGTTCTTGGATTCAAATATATTGACGAACGGTCACAACGCAAAATTTGCTGCGCATATAAGATATGATGGAGGTTGCAGTGGATTTGTTTCAGATGGAACGACAACTCCTGGTGATAATAGCAACTGCAAACCAACAACACAGATTCCCGAATTCCCCACAATCGTCCTGCCAGCAGCAGCAGCAATCGGACTGGTGTTCTTCTTCCAGCACAGGAAGAACAAGAAAGAATGAAACCGCCGAAATATCAGAAAACAAGCTGGGCTCTGCCCAGCACCACCTTTTTTCTTCAACGTCCAGAATTTTTCCCCATGATTGATGGATTGTTCTATGATAATCATAAGAATTCTAATCATCTATATTATTTTTGGAAAGCGATAAATATATATATCAGTCTGTCAGTTATTTAATGGATAGGTGGAAACCAGTGTGTATAGAGGTGTGAACAATAATGGCTTCAAGAAGTGATATGAATGAGGACTAAAATATTGATAATAGCTGCGCTAATTGGTGTGATGTTAATAATCGGGACAGCAAGTGCTGGAAAACCAGAAATCAAAGGGGTGAGCAAGCACTCACAAGATGCAACCGGGGATATACCGATCACAGTGAGCGCAACAGATGATCACTCAGTAAAAAGCGTAAAAGCCAATGATCATGAATTAACACATAAGGATGGAGACATCTGGGAGGGGAAAATCCGCCCGGATGAAGAGATCAAAGATGTGACAATTGAAGCGCATGATGATAAAGAGACCAGTGAAAAACAAATTTACGGTCATGGAGGCTGTCCAAGCCGGGATAGTTATAATTCTCATCCGTATACGTATGCCTACGCACATGTAGACTTGCTGCAAGATCCTGACGAGAAAAATAAAACGAATTTTTCTCTGCATACCGAAGATAATCATCGACCCGGAACTGGAGTTATTGGAATATGTGTATATCCTGAACCTGGTTTTGATCCGAGCAAAGGCGCTTTATTGAAGTTAATATATGACCCTAATTTATGGGAAATAAAACACAATGCCGGTTGGGATTATTTTGGCTTTGGAAGACATGGAGGTTTAAACCTCATACCTCTGGATGGTGTTCGTGACATAGTTATCGGGAGCGCGGATTATAAACAAAATACCAAATCAGAAAAAATATTGATACACATATTAGACTCAGAAGAATGCACAAAAGATACAGATGAACAAAAAAAGGATATGGACAGAGATTCTCCTCAAAATACCTGCTGGAGAAGACCCGAAAAGCTTAACACAATACCCGAGTTCCCTATTATCGCTCTTCCGGTAGTATCGGCACTTGTATTGATGTTCATATTCCAAAGAATGAAAAAGGAGGAATAGCTCTTGGAAATAGTTGAAGTTAAGTGTAGAAACTGCGGTAAAATTATCCACGTACTAGGAAGTCGCCTCAGAGAAAAAATGTTCTGTACACTCGGGTGTATGGATTTATATGCTAAAGCATCGAGACCCTGAGAGGTAAAAATTTTCACCTAGCGAGGATTGCACGGTTAATGCGGATTTTCACGGATACTGCTAATCCGTGTCATCGTGCAATCCGTGCTCTATCCATTTCTCTGCCGGGTACGTATGGATTTTTATGTTGCCTGATTGTTTAGGCAAAAGACTATAATCAACTTTATATGCTACAATATCCTGTTGAACTGCGTATGAACCAAAACAGGACACGAAGATTTCTTAAACACTCTCTGTGTTCTCTGTGCTCTCTGTGGCTCATTCGGAATTATACTACTGAATTGATTTTTCGGATAGGCTCTAAATAAGTAAAGAAACTAAGGGGTTTATTCAACATAGCAACTATTGCCGGTCGCAAATCCAAATAAAAGACGGGATAAATCAGGTATGCCTATAACTATTATGATTATTAATACCGTTCTAACATGGTGATGATAATTATTGTTATCATTTTTTAAATTTTTCGAAAGCGATAAATATATATGGTAGGGAGTCGTACCAACCTATAACATACCCAATGGGATAGATGGAAACCTCAATAAAAACCTTGGGTAGGAGAGGTGCGACGAAATGAAAAATAAAATAATAACGATTAATGCAGTTCTTGCAGTGATGGTAGCGATGATAGGAATAGCGGCTGCAACGACAGCAGACCTAAAGGTAACCAACGATCCCCTGACTCTTGATATTGGTGCTTCAGGAACCCAGGACGTAACACTTACGCTGGATCCAGCAGGAACCAATGACGTTAAAGCCATTGCAATTGTGGGTTTGCCGCCGGGTATTTCATCAAAAATTGACGGACATTCAGGTACACACTTAATCGGTCCGTGGACTTCACCAAAGACCTGGAACGTTGAGTTTACAAACAACGGAGCAGCAAATGGTGAGTACACTATTACTTATGATGTGGTATACACGAATGATCAGCACAAATTAAGGTTAGCAACAATACAGGCAGGTATTACCACCATCCCCGAGTTCCCCACAGTAGCCCTGCCGGTAGCAGCGGCAATCGGACTGGTGTTCTTCTTCCAGCACAGGAAGAACAAGAAAGAATAAAACCACTGAAATATCAGAAAACAAGCTGGGTCCTGACCCAGCATTACCTCTTTTTCTTTCAATGCGAAAAACAATGGCTTCGGTAACGAGTGATAAAATGAGGACCGGAATATTGGTAATAGCCGCGCTGATTGGTGTAATGTTGATAATCGGGATAGTAAGTGCTGGGAAACCTGAGATCAAAGGGGTGAGTAAACACTCCCCAAATGATGCAACCGGGGACGTACCTATCACCGTGAGCGCAACAGATGATGACTCAGTAAAAAGCGTAAAAGCCAATGATCATGAATTAACACATAAGGATGGAGATATATGGGAGGGGAAAATTCGTTCAGATGAAGAGATCGATGATGTGAAAATTGAAGCACAAGATAATGAAAATAATAATGATGAAGAATTATACGGTCATGGAGGCTGCCCAAGCCGAAATAGTTATGACGACCATAAGTATACATATACATATGCACGTGTAGATTTGAAGCAAGATCCAGACTTTAAAACGACCTTTTCTTTGCATACGGTAAATAATCCTGGAACTGGAGTTATCGGGATATGTGTATACCCGGATCCTGGTTTTGATCCTGGCAAAGGTGCTCTACTGAACTTATTATACGACCCTAAGTTGTGGGAAATAAAACACAATGCCGGTTCGGATTATTTTGGCTTTGGAAGACATGGAGGTCTAAACCTTATACCTCTCGACGGCAGGGATACATTAATCGGGAGCGCAGATTATAAACAAAGCACCAGTTCAGAAAAAATACTGATGCACATATTAGATCCAGTAGAATGTGCAATAGATAAAGATAAACAAGCAAAGGATCAAGATACAGATTATCCTCAAAATACATGCTGGAGGAGACCTGGTGTAACAATGATTCCAGAATTCCCCACCATCGCCTTTCCCATAGCGGCGGCACTTGCAATAATGCTCATATTTCAAAGAAGAAAAAAGGAGGAATAGCTCTTGCAACTAGTTGAAGTCAAATGTAGCAGATGCGGCAAAATTATCCCAGTGCTAAGTGATTACCTCAGAGAAAAAATGTTCTGTACGCTCGGATGTATGGATTTATACGCTAAGACAATCCGAAAGACGGAACGCTTTACTGATCTTTTTTAAGTTTTTCTCAAATAAATATATATATTAAATTCTCCTTATTGAGTCTCTTAGGTGACTGAGTGAATTATATTTATTGGCAGATTCTTGAGATAGGTCTTGTATTCCTTCTTCCTTTTTTCATTATAGTACTCACTACGCCCTACCTCATACGAAAACTCACCAAAAAAGGTCTGGTGGTTAGGGACTACTATAAGAAAGGAAATAAAATGGTGCCCACGGGCGGCGGGATCGCCATAATGCTTGCAGCCCTTTTCTCCATGTCCCTAAATTCGCTGTTCTATAAGTTCGATGCAGCGAACTATATCGCATTAAATGTGATCCTGCTGTTTGGTTTGTTCGGCATTCTTGATGATATGATCGATATCGGAAGACCGGCAAAGCTTCTCCTTATGTACTACAGCTCATACCCGTTAATGCAGTATGCATCTCATTCAAATGTGCTGTTCCCCTTAATCGGTCATGTTGAATTCGGGATTATTTACAGCCAGCTTATCGTCCCCACTTTTGTTCTTGTGGCAGCCAATCTTGTGAACATGCATTCAGGCTTTAACGGCATGTCATCCGGGCTTTCACTCATAGTTCTGGTCTCCCTGCTGATCAAATCCGTGATTGAGGGCTCGATCGATAATATCATAGCTATCGTTGCCATCACAGGTGCCACCCTCGGCTTCCATTTATTTGAACGCTACCCCTCCCGCATATTCTGGGGGAACATAGGCTCGCTGACCGTAGGCTCAGCCATCGGCGTGCTGATAGTCATGCAGGGATTCATAGTTAGCGGGTTTATCATGCTTATTCCGCATACCATTAATTTCCTGATGTATGTCTACTGGAGAATCAGGAAGTATCCTCAGGTGAAGTTTGGAAAGATAAGAGAGGACGGCACTATCGAGGCACCAAATCCCCTCACCCTGAAGTGGGTGCTTCCTTTTTACGGGAGAGCTACCGAGAGGCAGGCAACCTATGCTATGTACGCGGTTACGGCTGTATTCTGTATTATCGGGATATTAATTCCAGGATAGGTGGTTAAATACGGATGGAAAACAAAGGCAATTCAAAATATACGGCAGAAGCTGCACCGGGAAGAATGCTGTAATCGGTGAAGGGGTGATGATAGGCTATCCGACCGCTGATATTTTGAGGAAAGCAGCCTCATCCGGAATAAACATAGAGGACATGGATTTCAGGGGCGCCGTTATCGGGGATGATGCTGTGATCAGATCAAATTCAATTATATACACAAATGTCGAAACCGGCAATAACCTGCGTACCGGGCACAATGCTCTGGTACGCGAAGATACTATCATCGGGGATGATGTGCTTATCGGTACCAATACTATTATAGACGGACGCACAGTGATCGGAAATAACATCAGCATCCAGGGGAACGTGTATATACCGCTGAATGTTACAATTGAGGATAATGTTTTCATAGGTCCGTGTGCCGTGCTTACAAATGATAAATACCCTGTAAGAAAGAAATCAGACCTGAAAGGTCCTGTTCTGCGCAAAGGTGCATCTATTGGCGCAAATGCGACCTTACTGCCGGGCGTTGAGATAGGTGAGGGCGCGATGGTGGCTGCAGGCGCGCTTGTGACAAAGGACGTACCTCCGTGGAAGCTGGCGATGGGGGCGCCTGCAAGAATAGTGGATTTACCTGACGACTTAAAGATAACAAACAGGCTTTAATATTAAAACACCTTTAGATAGCAGTCATGATACCCATAGCAAAACCTCATATCGGGGAAGATGAGAAAAATGCCGTGATGAAAGTCCTTGAATCCGGGGTTATAGCAGAGGGGACAAAAGTCCTGGAATTTGAAAAAGCGTTTGCACGATCCGCAGGTGCAAAGTATTCCATTGCGGTCAATTCCGGTACTGCAGCCTTGCACGTGGCTATGCTGGCGCACGGGATAGGTGGCGGTGATGAAGTGATAACTTCGCCTTTTACTTTTATAGCTACTGCAAACTCGGTATTGTTCACCGGAGCAAAACCTGTATTTGCGGATATTGAAGAGGATACATTCAACATCGATCCTGATAAAATTCTTGAAAAAATAACTCCCGGAACAAAAGCTGTTCTCCCTGTTCACCTTTTTGGTCACCCGGCAAACATGAAAGCCATAAGTGAAATAGCAGAGGATCATAACCTTATTATCATCGAGGATGCGTGCCAGGCGCATGCAGCAAAGTTCAATGGGAGCTGTGTGGGGACATTTGGGACAGGTGCTTTCAGTTTTTACCCGACAAAAAATATGACAACAGGTGAAGGGGGAATGATCACAACCGATGATCCGCAAATTTACGAACATGCTAAATTATTGAAATCCCACGGGTCAAAGCAAAGATATCTGCACGAGATACTGGGATATAATTTCAGAATGACGGACATAGCTGCTGCGATCGGTATAGAACAGCTTAAAAAGCTGGGAATGTTCACTAACGCACGCCAGGAAAACGCTGCTTACTTAAATTCGGGATTGAAAGATATTTCAGGAATTGTAATTCCATGCATACGCCAGGATTGTGAACATGTATTCCATCAGTATACAATCCGGGTAACTGAGGATTGCAAAGTGGACAGGGATGCGCTTATTAAGGTATTAAATGAAAACAGCATCGGAACAGGAATCTACTACCCTCTGCCTGTTCATAAACAGCCGCTTTACAGGGAATTGGGTTACACTGACAGCCTGCCGGTCGCAGAAAAAATGTCCCGGGAGGTGGTCTCGCTGCCAGTCCATCCTTCCGTCACAGAGACTGATCTTGATTTCATAATCAAAACAATAAGAGGTATATGCGAATAAAAGTAGGTGTTATTGGTACTGGTGCGATGGGTCAGCACCATGTGAGGATATATAGCGAATTTCCTGATGTAGAACTTGTCGGGATCGCTGACATAGATTCAGTGCGGGTAAATGAGCAGGCAGCACGATATAAAACAAAAGCATTTACAGATTACAGGGAATTACTAAAGCAGGACTTAGACGCAGTGAGTATCGTCGTTCCCACTATGATGCACAAAGAGGTCGCTCTTGCAGCCATTGAGGCTGGCGTGAACGTTCTCATCGAAAAACCGATAGCTGATACGCTGGAGAGCGCCGCGGAAATAATCGAATCCGCAAGCAGTTCAGGTCTGAAATTGATGATAGGGCACATAGAGCGCTTCAATCCTGCCGTCATGAAACTGAAAGAAATAATCGATTCAGGTGCGCTCGGGAAAGTTGTCTCGATATCTACGCGCAGGGTTGGACCCTACAATCCAAGGATCAGGGATGTGGGCGTTATTATGGATATAGGGGTGCATGACGTCGATGTTATATCGTACTTATACGGTATGAAAGTGAGCGAAGTCTATGCTGTGGCAGGCGCTGATATCCATTCCTTCGAAGACCATGCTGCTATTATACTTCGCTTCGGTCACGAATACTCAGGTATCGTTGAGACAAACTGGCTGACCCCCCATAAAATCCGGAAGCTGACAGCGATCGGTCTCAAGGGCGTAGCATATCTGGATTATATAGACCAGACTGTTGAACTCCACGATGAAGGATGGATACGAAAGGCAAAAGTAGAGAAGAGCGAACCTCTGAGGAACGAACTGCAATATTTTATACGCTGCATTTCTAAGAACGAACAACCATTTCCTTCAGGAGAAGATGGAAAATATGCTCTTGAGGTTGCTACGGCTTCTATTGAATCCTATCGGTACGACAGGGCGGTCAAGGTGAGGAAATGAAGATATTTGGATTAAAGGAAGAAGAGATACTGAAGTTGTTTGAAAGATCGGAAATCACATTTGCTGTATATGGACTTGGGAAAATGGGTCTCCCCTTAGCAGCGGTTATAGCTGATAAGGGAGGTAAAGTAATAGGCGTGGATATCAATAAGAAGGTCGTGGAGAGCATAAACAGAGGGATATGCCATGTAAGAGGTGAACCCGGGCTGGAAGAGATGGTAGCCCGGCATGTTAAAGATGGCAGAATGACTGCAACAAACGACCTTGTTAAAGCGGCAGAAGATTCGGATGTTAAGATCATTCTTGTTCCCACATTCCTGGACTCGATGAACAACCCGGACCTTTCCATTATCAAATCGGTGAGCAGGAGCATTTCAAGAGGGCTCAAGCACGGGGATTTTGTGATTACCGAGAGTACCCTGCCCCCGCGCACTACCAGCGATATCATATTACCAACACTGCTCGAATCCGGTTTGAGCCGTGGGGATTTCGGACTTGCACATTGTCCTGAGCGGACAATGTCCGGAAGAGCTATACAGGATATCACAGGCGCATATCCGAAAATCGTGGGGGGCATAGATGAAAAAAGTACAAAGACCGCTGCAGCTATCTATCTGGGAATAAATTCAAAGGGAGTAATCAAGGTATCGGATGCCACCACAGCCGAAGCTGTGAAGGTCTTTGAGGGCCTGTATCGCGATGTGAATATTGCACTTGCTAACGAGCTTGCAGTCATCTGCCATGAACTCGGTATTGATGCGGTCGAGACGTTTAACACAGCGAATACACAGCCATATTCTCACCTGCATATGCCCGGATGCGGAGTTGGCGGGCATTGCATACCTGTGTACCCTTATTTTATCACAAGAACGGTCAAAAGCCCGACCAGGCTACTTTCTCTGTCACGCCAGATCAACGATGGCATGGCTGGATACACGGTATCGCTGGTCGAAAAGGGACTTAAGGAGGCTGGCGCAGGTATAGCAAATTCAAACGTGCTTATACTGGGTGTCGCATACCGTGGCGATGTAGAAGAGACAAGATGCAGTCCTGCAATTCCGATAATTGATATTTTAAAAAGAAAAGGAGCAAAAGTCTTTGCTTATGATCCCATGCTCGGCGACAGGGTCGAGGATTTCGGTGCAAATCCGGGGTCGTTTGAAGATGTATCTGATATCGATGCTATTGTTATTACTTCGGATTTTAAGGAGTTTAAAACTATTGACTGGGGAAGGCTTAATTTGAGACATAAAGTACTGGTGGACGGCAGACAGGTGGTTGACCCTGAAGATATACGAAGAACCGGTTTCATCTTTTATGGGATAGGTGTAAAGTGAAATTTCCCGGTCAGGGCTCCCGCCATTCTTGTATTTTGTCAAGATAACCTGATCCTGGAATTATTTATCCTTTTCTAAAGAGATGACACTGATATTCGCGGAGTCTTGTCTGGATCCCGATAAAAAGGCAAGATTTGCCTGTAGTAAAGTTGCTTCAGACGCAATCTCGTTAGCCAGTCCCATGATCTCCTTAGATGGCGCGCTCTCAGCCTCAGCGACAACGAAGCACTCTTCGTTCTCAAGCGCCCTCTTGACAGTCCTGCTCTCTGGAATGACAGCTACCACGCTCGTCTCAAGCATCCTCTCTATCTCGTCTATCCACCTCTCGTCGCGGTCAGCCCTGTTGAGCACCGCGCCCAGTATTTTCACGCCTTTCTTCTCAAGTAGGACCTTCATGTTAAGACCATCCAGCACCGAGGCTTTATCGGGGTTCATGATGATCAGTGCTTCCATATTGTCCCGGAGCGCATCCACAGCCTCCCTGCCCGGGGGCATGTCGAGTATCACGTAATCGCTTTCTACAGGAAGTTCTTTCAGCAGATTCCTTATCTTCTCAGTGTTCCCCCCGCTGTAGCCGTCGAGCATAACCCCCGGAGGTATCACTGTTGTGCCCGCAGGTCCCGCATAGGTGACGCGCTCAATCCCGAGCCTGCCCTCCAGCACGTCTATTAAACCAACTGGCGGACTCCTAAGACCCGTGATTATCTCCAGGTTCGGCATCGCAAGGTCCATATCGACGATAGTGACCCTGCTGCCCAGCTTTGAGAGCGCCACGCCCAGGTTGGCGGCTACTGTGGTTTTCCCCACGCCGCCTTTGCCGCTGGCGATAGCTATGATGCGCCGCTTCCCTGCCTGCGGTATCTTTTTCATAACCTGCTTCTGTTCCTCTTCTTTCTCCTCTCCCCTCAGGTATTCGATGAGATGCATCACAACCCCTATGACCAGGAAATAGTACCCATATGTTGCAAGGTTATTGGCAAAGTCTTCGTTATTTGCTACAGCCAGTGCCGCTCCGAGAAGGAGCAGCAGCGCTGCAGCTACAGGGAGCCTGGTATCTATCCTGTATGCTAAAGCCACGAAGAAGTAAAGGAATACCAGCCTGCTTATGGTTTCCTGGATAACGTTTTGAAGGAGAAGGAGCAGTATCAGCCCGGCGGCAACTATAAGCACCTGTCTATACTCCTCGGTCGCCCTCCTGATCTGTATGGGGAGAATTCTCTCACCTCTGCCTTACTTACTGGATAGGGAAGAATATATTTATATCTTTTCAAAGAAAAAGCAGATATAATTTTGCTGAACAGGAGGAAGTTATTAATATTCCTAATCAGTTATAGTGTAAGTAATAGTATAAATAACACTATAAATAACCGCAGATGAGCGCAGATGATATTAACACTCCTGGGCATCACCTGCGCGGGTGCAGTTACGGGTACTTATCCGGGTTGGAACTATCGGATAGAAAAACATTGCATGCGGCAAAAAAGCCGCCGGGAACAGGTCGGAGGTAAAATGTCGGGTCAAGAGAGGGAAAAGATAATGGAGAAGCGCTCCTCAATGAGGAGCTGGCGCGAGAGGGGAGGGAAGGTGCTTCCCAGGGGAGAGCTTATCGGTGTATCTCTTATAGCATTGATTTTTATCGGTCTCATAGCCTCCTCCTTCTTCGGCGTGCCGCAGGACGGCAACTCAACATCTCCCGAACAGCTGAATAAGACGGCTGCCCCGACGCCAGCCAAAGCCTCAAATCCCGTTCTCCAGGCATCCATACCTGCGCCCAGTATAAGGATTAACTCACCGGAGAACACGACTTACAATACAAGCACGCCTCCGCTGGATTTTATTGTGGCGGGGAGCGGGCTGGACAGTGTCTTGCTCTCGGTGGATGATGGCCCTCAAATAGCGGTTCCGCATGATGGGACTGTTGCTAAGATAGATTTTGCCAGGTTAAATCCGCTGTTTATTGATGATTTCAGCGGGTCAAACGAAGGGTTGTGGACAGAGAGCGGTAGCTGGAGGATAGATGGCGGGAAATATATCACAACAGGAGGGGTGTCATCTTTCGGCAATTCAGATTGGGATAATTATATTGTCGAGGTGAAAACAAGACTTATTTCTGGAAATGATATATCCATAGACCAGAAATGGAATAGTCTCAGCAATTTCTACGCTTTGAAAACTGGAGATGCTTACGATACTTTCGTCTTGAATAAAGTGGATGATATAGGCTTCACTAATTTGTTTAATACACAGCTTTCCAACATCGATTCTGCTGGCTGGCATAATTGGAGAATCATAGCTAACGGCAGCAAAATACAGGCGTTCATTGACGGAACCCAATATATTGATTATACAGACAACAATAACCCCTATCTAAAAGGGAATCTACGTCTACGTGTAACGAATTCAAATGCTGAATACGATTACATTCATATTTACAAACCCCTCTTAGATGGAGAACACAAACTTACTATATTTGCCAATAACACTGCTGGTAATTCTTCCAGCCAAATCGCTTATTTCACTATTAACACAACCTTGGCAAAAGTTGATGAGAATATAGTTGGGAAAATCGGTGTTCCTTTTGTTAAAAACGGATTTGAAGTTACTGTAAAGAGCGCAACACCTTGGAACCAGTATACAAATGTCTGGCTCTCTATTAAGAATCTCGGGAATGAAGACAAAATTCTTAAACTTGGACCGGGTAATATCGTTATAGATAGCAAGGGACAGCAGTATGAAAGCATTAATATTCCAAAAAGCAAAGAAATAACCCAGACTAATTTATACCCTCAGGCAATGGTAGAAGGAGGAATATATTTTGATAAAATTACCGACGGCAGCAGGAGTTTAAAGAGACTTGTGTTATATGTAAACGGAGAGAAGCTTGAATTTGCGCTTGATGTAAGTAAGTCCTAACACGAGGTGTTGGTTTTAAATGGTATACTTTACAATTATTCTCAGACTCTATAAGTGATAAGATTACTTGTTCTTTCAAAAAAGAAACAAATAAAGGACGATTACAATAAAAGATCACTAATTCTTTTGCGTGATTATTTTTCTATCTAAGTCCAAGTAAATTGCAACTAATACTATGAATGCAAGCAGGGAGATTATATAGGAGGGAAGATAAATCCCATAAAAACGCCAATATTTTATCTCTTTGCTATTTGTTTTATTCACTTCATATACATTTACCACCCCATAAGCCATCAATGGCTTTTTACCATCCAATTCCCAGCTATCTGAATAAGGTTCTGTGAAAATTAAATACTTTTTGGATATATTCTCTGTCAGCTCATATTTCCCCTGGCTTTTCTTATCGTATTTCAAAACTTTTCGCTCTAAATTTTCTTGAGCGTTTAATAACGAATCACCGATAAAATAAACTCTTTGTGTGATGTCTTCATCTTTGCTCCTTTCGAGAAGTTCTCTCCAATCCTTAATGTAAGTAATGCCATCGACTTCATATATTTTCGAAACCTCATGCTTATTCTCAAAAACATAGAAGTTCTCAGTTTCTTTCACAAGCTTAAGGTCGCTCTGGTTGAAAAGAAAGGAATACCCCTTATAATCCACCTCTTTGACGAGAAGAACATATTTAATGTTAAGCGGTACTATTAGTTCGCCGAAATTTGTAATGTTCTGTTTCTCTTTAAGTAAGAAATCAATATATCGCTGGTCTGAAGAATTAACTTGGTTATAAATTTCACCAATCTCAATATTCTTTCCACTTATGACCCCTTTATCAAAGAAATACTGCGCTGGATTTGCTATCCGTTTATCTTTATTGAGGATCCAGTGGAAATTCATATACATGTGCCAGGGTAAAAAAAGTACCTTGAAATCCTGAGTATCATTATTTAAAAACTGATTTACTTCATACCAGTCAGTTGGGTAATCAATTGGTTTAATCTGTCCAGCAAATCCATTGAAAAACGTGAATGAGTATATAAAAGGTGTTACTAAAGCTAAAGAGATAAATGCGAATAAGAAATATCTGTTCCTGCGTTCCTCAATTCTAATTCCTTCGGAAAGATTCTTCACACCCAATGCTCCAAGATAAGAGTAGGCTAAAACTAAAAGAGTTACGAACTTGTGCGAGTCTCTCATCCCTTTTAACGGCGTATGGTTAAACAGCCAGAGGAAATTCCCAGATAAAGGGCTCCATACTCCTGCTGCAAGTATGAGCCCAACGATCGCAATAACTCCAAAGCTCTTAATATAAACTCCAATTTCTTTATCCTTATAATAAGAAATAAAGCCATAAACTGATAAAAACAAAATAAAGGAGAATAAAACTTCCCAGATGGGTAGAAAATCTTTTGCATAAATATATCCGTCTCGCCAGAAGCCGTACATACTTGAGATAGTAAAAACTGCGTTGAAGCTGGCGGTAGTGGGAGAGAAAGAGTATACATCGGATTGAGAGATATTATCTAAAAGTTTATTTTTAGCTGTGAGTAAGGGTAGCAGCCAATATGAACTTAACAATAAAACAAAAATTATTAATACAAAAAAATTTTTTATAAGTTTGAAATCTTGCTTTTGCGATAGTTTAAAAATTAAGAGTATAAAAATAATTATCAAAGATAAAAGTAGCATATGGATGTTGAATATCCCTACTAATGTTAACAAGAATATAGCTTCTATCATATTATATTTTTTTTGTTCATTCAAAAAATTGATAAAACTTTTTATTGCAAAAGGTAAGACCGCATAGCCTAGTAAAAACATCCATTGTCCAGCAAGAAATCGCACATAGACAAATGGATTAAGCATATAAATAATACCTGCAAAATAACATGGAATTTGTGATTTGGAGTTTATAAGAGAATGTCCTGCAATTCCTGATATACAAAGAGTAAAAAGCAGAATTAATTTTTCAACAAATTGAACACCAGCAATGAAGGTTAATAGCTTAGTAAAACTGAGAAAAACAAGAAATCCTCCATATTCTGGTTGTGCAAATCCATAAAAAAGTTCAGATGTTCGAATATTTATAAAATTATGCGAGAACGGCATATCTAGCAGTATCACATAACCCGGGTTAAAAATAAAATATAAAACTGAAATAGACAAAACCAAATAGAACAGAGGGTATATTTTTTTTACCATATGATTTCAAATCTCATCAAGGTCATTAAATCTCATCAGTCTACTTTTTAATCTCAAACTAATCAGAGTCCTATTCAATTCACATAATATATTAAATTGTCTTAAATTTCTTTAATTTTCTTATTTGTTGTCTAATCTTATATTTTTCGTCATCGATATTATGGTTCGTAATAAAATACTTTGGAAGAACACTTGTATCTTCAAAAATTTCTTCTATTACTCTACCATCTAAATCTTTAGGAAGAGGGCATTTGAAGATGTGCAAAATTGTTGGAGCCAAATCGTATATTTTGGTCCCATTAATTTTGAGTCCTTTTTTAATGTTTTTACCATATGCAAGAAAAATGCCGTGCATTTTGTGAGTTCCAACCCACTTATTTTGAGTAGTCTCTGCTTTACATGATTCCCACATTACAGGGGCACTAGAGAGAGAAAGTATCAGATCTACTTCATATCCTTCGTTGGTTAAAATCACTAAATCCGGTGCATCATCTAGATAATTACCCTTGTAAACTTCTTCTTTCTTGAAGACTTTTTTAATGATGTTTTCTTTGGTTACAGGATGTATAATTTGTTTCAACCCATACGATATATCATCTCGTATTTTCTCATATTCGCTATCCGTTAACTTGGCTTTATTGATATAGATGGGCCCTTGTTTTAAGGCGACAGTTAAACTTTTATCGAAATCAATGATTTTCTCAGCACCCTCTTCATTAAATTCACCCGCTTTTGTTGGTATAATCTTCTTTAATTTTATCAATAAGGATCTATCAACTTTGTCTAAAATAATAGGAAATATTTTAGTTTTCTTAGTAATATTTATTAGATTATCTTGATTTAAGAACAGTTTATTCAAAAATTTGATTTGAGCTTTTTTTTTGAACAAATAGTTTTTTTGATATAGCCATTCATTGATATAGAAAGTATCTTTTAGACCTGTAAATCCGTGATCACTCATCAAAAATATTGTGGAATTTGATCTATCTTGTTCAATCAATTCTCGTATTCCTGAATCTATTATTTTATAAAATTTTAATAGTAAGTTTTTATCATTCCAAAAAAAATGCATGATATCATCAATATAAAAAATTGTTAAATGTAGAAAGTCTACATAACCCAAATATTTTTTAGCGACTTTAAACCTGATATTTATTAGTTCTTCAATATCTTTTAACGCCTCTTCTTTATATACATGGATATGGTGTTTAGGATTTACCCTATACTGAAAATCTTCCAAAAGTTCTAGTTTCAATTCTTTTGGATAGGTGTAGTCATTAACCTCAAAAGCTGGAAATCCCGCTATCATAAATCCACTAACTTCTTTCGGTGGGAAAGTGGATGGCATATTAATAACACCAACCTTATAATCTTTTTTGCTAAGATAATCCCATAATTCATCACTTTTAAAAGATTTTGAATCATGAATTTCGAATTTTCTTTTTTTAAAATTTACTTTTGACCACCAATAAACTCCTAGCTTCCCTGGGTTTTTCCCTGTAGAATAGCACTTCCATGCAGGAAATGTCACAGGAGGAATGCAGCTCTGTAAGTCCCCATATACTCCATTCTCTAACAAATATCGAAAAGTTGGTAATTCATTTTTTTGAATTAGTGGACATATAATATCCCATGTAGCTCCGTCTAGACCGATGACGATCACTTTACTTTTTTTGCCTGACATGATTAAAACTCCAGTATAATATATATATAACTAAAAATGAGTATGCGCTGTATGATATTATTGATCCCCAAAAGTATAATGCACCATACGCATGTTTTATTTCTACAACCGACCCGGTGTTATTTATTTTAAATCCATTAAGACCTAATATGTTTTCTGATTTTATGCATTTAGAATCTATGCATGCTATCCAATTGGAACTATATGATTGGGAAAGTATTAATAAATCAGTATTATTATCAGATACTTTGTAATATGTTGGATTAATCTTAGTATATATTACTTTTTCATAATTTGAAATTATATATGCTGGGTTAACTTCAAGTAACGAGTTATTGTTTAGTTTAACTCCATATACACCCCCAAATGGCGGATATCTCGATTTGAATATAACAAAATTGTCATTTTCAAAGATTATACTATAATTATTCATTTTAAAAAAATCTATGAAATTTTTAGGATTACCTGTGATATATGGGGCGCCTTGCCAATGATCCATAACATATATTTTAGATAAATTATTTTTTACATCTTTGCGGATCATATATGCTTCAATACTCAAAATCCTTGAATAGTTTTCCATCGTAGAAATATCATGATTTGATATGGATTGATAAAATTTTTTTATATTAATTATAATATGATTATCATATTCTAAAATACCGCCTTTTCTAATTCCTACTACTTGAGGCAATACTGGAATAAGCATATTTTGAATATCTCCACCTGTGCCTCCAGCTTTAAATTCATTTAATTCATATAATTCGTATGGAAATATTGCAACTCGCCCTGTCAAATTCAAATCATTTATTATATTAGGAAGCGATCGGTATGGCTCTGCTACGCTTAGCTTTTCAATCGAATTAGAGGAGTGAAATTTATCTAACCCCCCAAATGTTCCCAATATGGGAAAAAAAACATAAATCATAATACTAAAAAATAACAATACTAATAATATATTTAATGATGGCACATCTTTATAATTTCTAAATTTTTCTATCGAGAAGGCAAAAGCCATTGAAAAAAAATAAAAGTAAACAAAATAAAGTTTGTCTGGATTTCTTAGAATACTCCATGAACTGAGATCGTTCAAATTCTGAATAGATATTGAGTGAATATACATCAAAATCAAAACTATATTCAATGTTATTAATATACAGAGGAGGAAGCACACAAAATGTGGATAGTTAGGTTTCCTAAGAAGAAAAGAACTGAAGGTAAATACAAATAATCCAAAATATACCCATTTGTATGAATACTGAGAATTTATATTAATGCTATTATAAACAAAATAATTACCATAGTTGCCGCTGATGGATATTATATCTAACGCCGACATATTTGAGTACGCAAATTTAATATCATTTGTTACTTTTTTATCGTATGAAGGGTCATTTATTGCCGTTAATCGTGAATCTACAAAACCTAATGTATTTATAGAGAGGAGTGCACCTAGAAGTAGAATCCCTAATAGTGCCCTGAAATTTTTTGGCTCAGACAATTTTTTTATTGTTATTATAGAATATATAAAAATAAATAAAAAAATTATTATAAAAACTTGAGGTAATAAAGCTATCTCTAGAGAACTACTTATGATTAAAATAGCAAGATGAAGAGGGTTTTTTTCATTTAAATATGCGTTTTCTGCATATAAGATTAATGGAATTATAGAATAAAAGATTCCTGACACATAAGCATTTGTTCCGCCCCAAAAAAAATCAATAGTCATAGGATTTACTGCATATATAAAAGCAGACATGTAAGCAGATATCGGGTGTATTTTATAGGTATTTCTCATTAAAAAGTAAAAGGTAACAAATGGAAGAAAAAAAATACTGATCATAAATATTTTCTGAATTACAAGAATACCAAATAAATTCGATAGCAATGAAAATACAAAATGCGGAAGTCTATATAATATATCATGACCCATTAAATCTTCATCCCATATATAAAAAAACATTTTAATATTTACGGGAGGAATTGTATTATCTTTATACGTGACGATATTGTTGTATCTGATGAAATCAAAAAGAATAATTAATAAAAATAGGATAAAAAGGAAGAAATTAAATAAATCTTGTTTGATATATTTCATATAAATCTTCATCTTTGCTATTCATTTTTGGTATTATATTTTAATATCCAAGTTGCATTCAAAAACGTCATAGGGTCATGCCTCCCTCCAAAAAGGAGAAATAAATTAAGAGATGGGTCATATGGCATACCATAATAACCTCCTCTCGCAGGAGGGGTATTAAGAGTCTTTATTTTTGTCCAGTTTTTATTTGTTGTGTTATATATCCAAGTGTCATTGAATCTTTTACCGAATTGGGAAGTCACTCCTCCGAAAAGCACGAAAAATTTATGTTTTTCATCATAAGTAAATGCAACTCTAGCTCTTTCTTCTGGAGCTAAAAAAGTATTAATTTCAGTCCATTTATTCGAAAATATATCATACTCCCATGTATCATTATAATATTCGTCAATCTGGGATTGTTCACCACCGAAAGACAGAACTATGTTTTTATCTGGATCGAAAGCAAGAGCAGCTGATCCTCTAATTGGTAAACCTCTATTTATCAAGGACCAATTGTCTGAAAGAGTATTGTATATCCATGTTTCTCCACCTGCAGTTCTCATTAAAAAATTGCTTTTTCCTATATATACCAAGCTACTGTCTGATTGTTTGTATGGACTATTTTTTGGTTTTTTTTCAATCCATTCTTTGGTAGTGACATTAAAAATCCAGGTATCATTGAGTAAATAACTTTTGTTCGGTTCGTTACACATTCCTCCAAATAAAAGCACTACATTATCGTCAAAATCATATGCCATTGGTATATGAACTCTCGGCAGGGGGGATTTAAGTGTATTAACTTTTCTCCATTCGTTTAATGTAATATTATAAATCCAAGTATCGTTCCCACACCAAAAAGTTGTTGCTCTACCCGAATTTTTAACCTCTCCTCCAAAGATTAAAACCTCATTGTTGCCTATGTATGCCGTAGCATGTGTTGTTCTGGGAAGCGGGGCGATTTTCGGAAATCTTTGTTCCCAAACCATTGAAATTGTTTCTTGCTGTAAGTTGGTGGTTCCTATACTATTAGGGCCTTTTTTAGACATATCATACATTACCAAAAAAATAAATACAATAATGAAAAAAGCAACTACCATAATGAAGAATTTTTTATTAAAAAAAGTATTTCGAATAGATTTGCTAGTAATCATATCATCCTCTGTGTATACTTTATATTTCAATTCTATAGATTTGAATATTAGTTAACTTTAAGTAGCATTGTAATTCGAAACATATTGCCCATGCTTTACGAATTTTTCCGCAAGATAGTATGGCTCGGAATTTCGCTACCATAGCTAAGAGAGTCTCTGGAATAATTATTAAGATTTCCATTGCTCACATTCTCGTAATAGGTATTTAAAGTCATCTTAGCCACTTCCTTCCAGCTTCGCTCTGAGTTTAATTTTTCAGAAAAATCTAAAATACGCTGTTTAATATTTTCATCGTTTAAAACATCTTCAATTTTTGCGGCAATTGCTTTTGGTCCATTATTAAATATTGCATCATTTAATGAAATGGATGATCCAAATGCTTCTGAAACTAGGAACGGCCTTTTATAAGCTATAGCCAATGCAAAAGGTCCGCTACTTGACATTTGCATTGTGTACGGGAAAATAACAATATCCGCAGCGGAGAAATATAAAGGAATCTTATCTTCATCTACAAATCCTGTAAAAAAAATACTTTTTGATATTTCACTTGCCCTCTTTTTTAAATCGTGAATATGTTGTATATGTTCAATATTATTCTTTAATCTTGGATGTTCTCCTCCTGCAATAATAAGCATAAAGTTGGAATCCAAGAACCTAAAAGCTTCAATAAGATTGTTAAGGCCCTTATATCCAGAGAGATACCCGAAATAGAGAATTGTTTTTTTACCCTGTATATTTAATATTTCTTTTGCTTTTATACTCTCTATTATACTATTTTTCTCTTCGATACCATGTGGGATTACAGTAATCTTAGCAGGTGAGCATCTATATTCTTTGCAAAGTACATTGAAAAAATGGTTCTCATGTACAATAATTTTATTAGACAAACATACAATTGATTTTATAAGTAAATATAATCCGATTTTTTGTAGTAATGGTATTCCTTTAATTGAGTTCTCCCTTGCGAATCTAAGATCTAATTTTGATATCTGAATTACCTGATGAAGAGTCACTAACGTTGGTGTATTTTGAATTCTAAATAGTAACAATAGCAGAGGAAAGAGCAACGCTGAAGTAAAATTACCATATAAGAAAAACTCAAACTGTAAATGCATTATTTCAAATTTATGGTTTTTAATTTCTTGGATAATCTGGAACGGATACCTAACATCAGGATCCCAGCATCTATGAACCGTGACATCGTTTTCTATATAATTAGACTTAACATTAGCAATTTTGTTTGCAAATATTTCTATCTCTGAATTATCTCCATTCAGATTACTTTTTATACCATTAACAAGGTTCTTAGTATAGGAAGCTACGCCACCCGCTTTAGCATGTTTTAAATTTTTTGGGGGATATAATGAAATAATACCAATTTTCATAGTCGTAACAACCTTCCTCTAAGCACTAAACTTTCATTTTTTTATAAACAGACGAAACTGCTGGATTTGTGATTAGAAATCTAAACGGGCTATTTATTATTCTTAATCTGATTATAGTAAGGAACATGATCGGTATAATTTTGCCAAGCCTGACTTTAGAATCTTTTTTATCTGACCATTGGATTGGTACTTCTAATATTGAATAGCCTTTTTTATTCGCATTATATAACAAATCAATATCAAATCCCCAGTTAGTAGATTGTAAATTATCAACAATAGATTTTGCAACATGTTTCTTGAGGATTTTTCCACCACATTGAGTATCCTTGTAGGGTAACCCGATTAAGGAGCGCACTAGAAGATTGAATGTTCGGCTTGCAATTCTCCGTGAAAAGGACTGTTTTATCTTGATTTCTGCACCCTTGACGTATCGTGAGGCTATGACTCCATCGTCGCCGTTGAGGTTAGTAATGAGCCTATAAAGCCACTCAGCATTCACTGAACCATCCGCATCTGCGTAAGTTATTATATCTCCGCGGGCATGCCGGTACCCTTCAATTATAGCGCCGCCCTTGCCCCTTCTTCCAATATAGTGGTAATTAAAGACCTGGGGATGGGAAGCACAGTAAGACTTGACAATGGGAACGGTGTTATCTGTACATCCATCAGTCATTACAAGTAGTTCATAATTGTCGCCATAACGGGCAGAAAAGAAGTTTACATATTCATCCAGCGTACCTTTAATGCGCTTCTCTTCGTTATAGGCTGGAATTATGATCGATAACTCAGGCATATTATTCCAACCACCGTTTTGAATTTTTTTAATCCGAAGCTACATATCCATTTTTCATTATACATCGGCACTATTATCGATACCATTTTTCCACCTCCAAGTATAAATTAAACTCACAAACAAAATCAAAGTATTAACAGCAAGCAATACCTCCACCATCTGCTGAACAGAAGAGTTGAACACAGAGAGCAAAAGTACCTCAACAAAGGTCAGTCCCACAAAAAGAGCGACATAACCCAGGTTCTTGATAGCTAGGTGATAATGCATCACAATGACCGTGAGCGAGAAGAAGAACATAGCAAGCCCGTAGGGAGCCACGAGCGGCAGTGCAGCCGCGTAACTCGTGCCGAACACCTTTACCACAAGCTGCGGGAACAGCAGGTACGCAAGCGCCACCGGACCTGAGAGCGCTGCCGTATACGCCAGGCTCTTCTTCAATATGCCCTTGGTATCTTCTCCCCGCGCATGCCTCTCTGCTATCATTGGGAACATCACGGCGTATATCCCTGCCGGGAAAAAGAAAATAATCTTTCCGAGCACGCTGGCAGAGGTGTAAAGCCCTGCATCCGTAGCAGAGAAGAAGTACTTCGCCAGCACCACGTCAAGGTTGGCAGGCACAGAGAAGGCGAACATGGCAAGCATCACCGGGAGCGAATAGGAGTAGAAGGACGTGAACCTGAAGTCTGGTTCGTGCGGATTGTTGGGCTTGAAATAGGGCTTAAGAAAGATCAAAGAGATGGCAAGCGCCGCCAGCATGCCCGCAGCCACGCCCGCAAGCGCCCCGCTCACGCCGAAGCCCAGGATGACGAGCGCCACGCCGAAGACAAGCTTGAAAACGGCACTGGAGATATTCACGAATCCCAGCGCAGGGAAGCGCTTCACGCCGCGCAGCGCCCCGCTGCTTATAGGTGAGATCCAGGTCATGAGAAGTATAGGCGCAAGGATGAGGATAGGCTTGCGGTCGGGAAGCCGGAGAAGAGATGCCAGCCCGCCGCTTGAGGCAACGAATATCAACGAGACCAAAAGACCCACAAGAGCCATGCGCTTAAGGGATCCAGTAAGGAAGAAGCCTATTTGCTTGCCCTCACCCGTGAACCCGGAAACGAAGCGGGTTGCGCTTGTCCCCAGCGTCTGCGCGATTATGCCGATCATATAGAAGATGGCGAACAATGCCCCGAAGATGCCGTATTCCTCAGGTCCCATTACCCTTCCCATATAGACCTGGTAAAGGTAGTTGAATGCTCCGGCAATGATTGTGGCTGCGAACATTACCGCGCTGTTCCTTGCCAGTTCATCCTTCAAAAAAAATCTCTCAGACACACTAATTTTTTCCATCGTTCATCCACCAGGCTACTCATTATTTTATAAGGGGTACTTATCATTTTCGATATAATTACCGTTATGCAGTTCATCAATATCATTGTAATAATTATTATAGTTGTAATAAACATTATCATAGTTTCAATTATAAACCGAGGTCAAAAACTTTGGAAACCAACCGAAACCATCGAAACGATCGAAACTGTTGAAACTATGCGAAACGGTCACTGCTTTTAAATAATGTTAATGATGAGTATCATTAAATTATGTCAGAGGAGGATTACAGGTGACAGTCAGGAGGGCTCAGGAAAAAAATTATACAGTAAGCGTACTGGTTACTCTTTTTATTGTAGCGATGCTGATGATCTCAGGACCCGCCCAGGCGGTGCAGGTAGCGGTAAACACAGGTGGAATAAATGACCTTCAAACCGGGGATGTTGGTTTCTTATACGTGAACGTTACCATCGGCGCGAACGAAAGGATTCCCCTCGCCAATATCTCTGTGGAAGGTCTCCCTTCCCTGCCTGGATCGCCCGGCGGTGTACTGGTTTTCAATGTGAGCGATTTCAATTCGGTCGGGGATTCTATTATAAGGGACAGCTACAGTATATTATTGATGGAGAGGTACGGGTGGACAGGGGGTTACGGGTACGGGTACGGGTATGCGGACAATGAAGAAAATGCTCCCTACTACGGCAAAGGGAACGGGTACCGGTTCTACGGCTATGGATATGGCTACGGCTATGGATACGGGTACGGCGATCCCCGTACTTATACCCGGCTCAGGTATAAAGTGACGGTAGATACGGCGGGCGCAGAACCCGGTGAGTACGGAGTGACGGTAAAGGTCAATACAGGTCAGGGAATCATATTCGAGGGATCAGAGAGTTTCAGGCTGAACCCTGATACAATACCGCCGGCAGGCATAACTGGCCTGCATAATATTTCTTACGCAGAGACCTATATCAACTGGACGTGGAATGATCCGGCTGACAGGGACTTCGCCGCTGTGAAAGTATGGATAGATAACGCTTCAAGGGCAGATGTCCCGGCAGGCGTACAGTTCCTTAACGCGACTGGCTTTGCCCCTGGTACGGAACATACCATCGCCACAAGGACGGTGGATGCGGGCGGGATTGTCAACCTTACGTGGGTGAACCATACGGCTAGAACGGCGCCAGCAGCATCTCCTGTTCAGGTTCATATTAAGATCAACCCGCACCACATCAATCCGGGGAGCAAAGGGACAATCAAAGTGACAGTATTTAACAACACCCCGCCAGGCTTTGATGTTTCAAGTGTAAACATCCCTACTTTGAGGTTTGGACCGGACGGCGCTGAGGTGAAAAAGAGCAAGATCGTACCTTCGCATCATAAGGACGGCGGGGATATATTTAGCTGGGATGAAATTCCGGGTGATGACAATGAGAAACTTATCGAATTCCTGGAAGAGAGTTTCGGTATAGACTGGGCAGGATCAGCAAAAATTAAAAAAACCGATGACGGTAAGACCATAAGAATGGATTCGGATGGAAACTCCCTGTCGCTCGAACTTAACGATGAAGAGACCTTCGTGGACATGAAGATCGATGACGTTGAAACAGATGAATTCATTGCGGCAGAAGAATCCGGTAAACTGAAAATACGCGATCACAGGAAACTGCTTCTTTACTTCGACACCGAAGATACGGGCATCAGGTGCGGCGACACCAGGGTGAACCTGACAGGAGAGACCTATGGCGGGCTTGGCATCGAAGGATCGGGCGGCATCAGGACAGAAGGATGCAGGGGCGGAGATGATCATGGAGGCGATAGAGGCAGCGGCGGCGCAGGTGGTGGTGGCATAGGCAGTGAAGAGCCTTTTGATAACATAGATTTGTACGAGACCAGGGAAGGATACCCCAGGGCTGACCGTCCTGTATCATACAGGTTCACGAAAGCAGGGCTCTGGATAACCGAGATAGTGATCACGGCAACAGAGAATGAGAACGAGGTCTCCATAAGGATTGAGGCGCTCAAAGGGAAATCAAGAAATGCTGCTGAACTTATGCCCGGTGCAAAATACATAAACATACTGGCAGGCACAAAAAAGATCAAGGAAGCCCAGATAAGGTTCAGGGTCGAGAACTCGTGGCTCTCGTCCGCTGGCTTTTCAGGCGACGGCGTGAGTATGTACAGGTGGGTCGGCAGCAAATGGGACCGGCTTGAAACCGCTGTGGTAGCAAAAGATTTGTCTTACACATATTACGAAGCAAATGCCCCTGGCTTCTCAAAGTTCGCAATAGCAGGATCTGGAGCCGGGGAGACAGAGTTCCCGGAAACAGCCGGGGAAGAATCTTCTCAAGCGCTTGCTGAGCCTCCAGAAGCTGCAGAGACGCCCTCAGGGAAAGCGCCGCCTGTAGATCTGGCAATTATATTGGGCATGGCTGTTTTAATTGCCGCTGTTGTAGCTGTGTTCATCAGGAGAAAAAGGAAATAAGCATATGGAGAATGCGTCCGGGATCATTTTTGCTCTTCGCCGCATTCTCTCTGTCCGACCCGTAAAATATGGTGATGCTAAACTGACCGCGGATGTTGCCGGGGGCATCTGAGGTATTTTTGTAACTTGCATTGCCGCAGTTTAATCATGATCACAATTGTCACGATAATACTTATTATAATAATGATAATAATTTTTCCAGATGAATAAATTTATATAGATGTAAGTAATTTTAACCGAAACTTTCCGTCGTAAAAAATTATGGTGGCGACTTGAAGATTTTATCAATGGTTAAAGCAATTGATAAAATCCCATGAAAACGGGAAAATTAAATAGAATAGGTGGTAAAAATGGTGGAGAACAAAGGTGTTAAAAAAAGATCTGTTGTAGCGAGTACACTTGTAACGCTTATCATCGTTGCTATGCTTATAATTTCAGGACCTGCTCAGGCAGTGTCTGTTTCGATTTCCGGACTTCAGACCGCTCCTTATACACAGGGTAGCAACGTTGAATTTCAGGTTACGATAAATATTACTGACCCTGACAGGTTCGTGCCTGTAACAAATATTTCCATTAATGTAACAGGACCTTCCGGTATAAACAGGACTTTTGCTCCGGATGGAACGCCGCTTTCGGGCGATCCTGTCATCAGCATCGATCCTTTTTTAATCCCTCACCCGTCTGATTTCGGGTACGGCTACGGTTACGGTTATGACAGCAGGCTTGGCAGCGGACATAATTTCGGCTATGGATACGGTTATGGATACGGGTACGGGGCAGGCGGAGGATCACTTACTTATATTTATAATGTCACAATAAATACAACTTCTTTGCAGGCAGGAAGTTACACTGCGGTCGCAAGCCTCAACACAGGGAAAGCGGCTAAACCGTCGTTTAGTTCACCGCCAGCAGATTTTACTATCACGACATCGCAGGTTTCTCCTGTCACTGTCAGCATGAGCGTTGATCCGAACCGCATCAACCCTGGCAGCAAAGGTACAATTAAAGTAACCATCTATAACGATATTCCTCCGGGCTTTGATGTTGCAAGTATAAATAAATCAAGCGTAAAATTCGGACGCAATGGTGCGGGATACAAGAATTATGAGACGCCGACTGGCAAGCTCATCCTTCACTTCAATACCGAAGACACGGGCATTCGGTGCGGAGATACACAGGTAACCCTGATAGGAAAGACCACATCAGGGCAGGATATCTCTGGAACCGCTAACATTGAAACCGTTGGTTGCGGCGGTGGTGGCGGTGGCGGAGGCTCCGGAGGCGGCGGGGTTGTCTCATCCGAGCCTCCTGAAAACATAGATAGCTATGAAACAAAGGAAAATGACCTCAGGGCAGACTACCCGGTAACGTTCACCTTCTCAGGAATTGGACACTGGGTATCAGAGATCATCATTACGGGCAGGGAAAATGAGAATGGTATCGCAGTGAGGATAGAGGCGCTCAAAGGTCTGTCCAAACATGTGAATACGCCCGCTCCCGGTACAAAATACATTAACATCCTGGCAGGCACAAAGAAAATCAAGGAAGCGCTGATCAGGTTCAGGGTTGAGAATTCATGGATAGCATCTGAGGGCATCCTGAGCAGCGATGATGTGCGGATGTACAGGTGGGATGGAAGCAAATGGGATCAACTGGAGACCAGAGTGCTGGCAAAAGATTCAACCTATACATACTATGAAACGAAGACGTATGCATTCTCATCCCTTGCTATATCAGGATTGAAAGCTCAGGTGACCGCTTCACCGACGCCAGGAGGAGGTACTCCAGGAGGAACTCCAATCTCAGGTACCCCGGAAGCAACACCAGGACCAGTAGCTCCGCCGACAACGCTTATCGCTATAGTTGGCATGCTAGTCCTGATCTTTATAATCGTAGTGTTTATAAAGAGAAAAGAAATCTTCAAGAAGAAAGAATAAAGGAATAGAGGGTTGCATCCCCTTCTATTCCTTTTATTCAGTCTGTTCTCCCCTATCCAGGAGATTAAAGTTCACTCTAACAGGAGCAAAGGAGAAAGCGCTCCGCGAACAGGCGATCCTCTGCATTATCGCGTTTGTATAACTTTCACTACTTCCAAGTCCCAATGATATGGCAGTTGTAATTAGCAGCAGTAAAGCCATCAGTATCGGATAGCTGGACAAAAGCCAGTTTTCAGTATGGTCTTCGTCAGCCATTGTACCCGAAAGCCCTCACAAACTTATTTTAGCCTTTATCTGGGAAACCCTGCGGTCCTGTAGTTATCTCGGAATACGATTTAATATTAACTCCAATTCCAAGGCAGGCAGTTCCAGGAAATACGATCAAGGCTGCAGTTAATGTATCTATAAAAGGTAATCCGAGTGATGCTTCAGGCGATAATATCAAAGTTGAGCTTGTGAAAGGTACAAATACATTTTTGAGGGTACCGCCCAAAAGACCTCAACTGGTGTTTATGAAGTAAATATCCAACTACCATCTGCTTCATCAGGCGATTACCAGATATATGCGGTAATTACAACTGACAGGACTATTATGGGGTATCCGGAAACTCTCGGAATTGCTGATGGCGGAACCATTACAATAACCCGGCCTTCATCAGCCCCTCCTGCAGGCGGCGGTGGGGGCGGAGGCGCCCCGTCGGCTGAAGATTTCAAAAATATCGTAATAACGAGCAATATTAATGCGGGTGATACTACAGTTAAAACCGAGATACTCCGCAACTCTTCGTCCCAGGTAAGCAATCCTCCTCCCGGGCTTGTATATAAAAACCTCAATATCATGGTAGGGACATCAGGTTTTGCCGTACCGAAGAATATAAAGGGAGCAGTCATAAAGTTCAGGGTCGATAATTCGTGGATCGAAAGCAACAACCTTGACGACACTGATGTAAGGATGATAAAGTGGGATGGCAGCAAATGGATAAAGCTTGAAACAACAAAGAAAGATAAAGACGGCAAATATACCTATTATGAGGCACAGACGAACGCTTTCTCAACATTTGCAATAACCGGGTTAAAAGGAGAATCTAACCCGACAACTGTACCTTTGCCTTCAGTAACATCCCCGGAAACTACTCCGGAAATAACAGGTACCAGGGTTATAGTAATAACGCCTGAAGAATTGCCGGAGACAACTTTTGTTCGAATTTGAACTTTAGTTAAGAAGTATTGTATTGATTTCTTTGAGTTCACCCGCATAGCTGGAAAAGACCGTACAAGAGCCTGATTTTTGGTTATAATTGTATGAAAAATCCGGCAGCATGCTAATGACACTACAATTAAGGAGATCAAATGAATAGCAGATTTATCACATTTTGATTTGTTATAAACATAACATTTAAATATAATACAGTTGTTCTATTGTCTATGAAATGGATATTACTGATAATTAAATCAATAAATGTTTCGTCCAGAGACCGGATGTTCATCTGGCGAAATATAAAAAGCACTGGTGCGGTTTCGCTGTCTCATTCTGTTTATTTATTACATGATACGGAAGACAATAGAGTTACAGCATCAAATATTGCCAGAATAGTACACGAGAGAAAGGGTGAAATTTTACAATTTTTTGCAGATACTTTTAATGGAGAGCAGGAACAAAAACTGAATAAACTGATTGCGGAAGAAATTATTGTAGAGATTAAGGAATTTTCTAAAGAATGTGAAGACTTTATTGCAGATGCAACCAAAAGAATTTCAAATAAAAAATTCAGGATTTTTGAACTGGAAGAATTGAACGACGCTCTCTACAAGCTTGATAAGTGGAGAATAAAGCTGATTCAGAAGCATAAACTTGGTTCAGATAAAATTTCTATTTTATCTGAAGAAATCGGAAAATGTAAAGAAAAATTATACGAATTTGAAGAGAAAGTCCTCCAAAAAGGCTAAATGACCGGTCAGTAAACAGTTTATGCTCTATGATGCCTTTTACCAGTCACTTGATTATCTTTTTATTATAATTCCAGTCATGATGATAGGGGTTGTAGCAGCCGAATTTTTGGTAGAGATCGGCTGGATTCACAAAATAGGTTTTATAGTTTCACCATTGACAAGGTTTGCACATCTGCGCGAAGAATGCAGCATAAGTTTCATCACAGCATTCGGTTCTCCGGCTGCTTCTAATTCAATGCTTAAAAAATTATATGATGACGGGCTGATTGAAAGAAAAGAGCTGATCGTAGCCTCACTGATAAATTCATTTCCAGCCATCATAATGCACTGGAGAACGCTTCTGCCTGTTTTTATTCCTCTTCTTGGTACGGCAGGCATGATATACCTTGGAATACTGACTGCTGTCGGACTTTTAAGAACGCTCGTCACTCTATTAATCGGACATTTTTTACTTGGCGAAAAGCGGTATGCACCGAGTAATACAATTCATCAGGGCACTTCGTTTTTTAATTCTTTTAAAATAAGCATTAAAAAATCAAAAAAAACAATATTTCGAATCATCACTATGACTATTCCAGTTACAATACTGGTCTTTATCTCGATTGATGCGAAATTTTTTGACGTACTGGCGACTTTTTTAAAAAAACATGCTATTTTTGTACCGGTGCCGAGCGAAGCACTTCCAATAATAGCAGCGCAATTTACAACTAACATTGCAGCTTATACCATTGCTGGAAACCTGTTATCAGCAGGTATTCTTAACACGAAAGAAATAGTACTATCCTTACTGGTTGGAAAGATTCTTTCAAGTATTGTGAGTATAAGAATCCTGATTCCATATTATGTGGGAATATTCGGTTCAAAGCTCGGTTCACAAATAATGATATACTCCGCAATACTCAGGGAGGGCATATTGATCGTTGCTACGGTTATTTTAGCACTTTCCTGGTGAATATAGGTCTCACTTTGCCCCGAAGCCTCCCCGGAGGAAGCGCCACAGGTCCTCTTCATCGTCCGTATTTTCAAACTCTTTATCAGATTCTTCTTTTGCATAATTCATGTTCTTACCTCATACTGGAAGAAAAAGAAGCACAAATGAATAGTTGGAAGCACTTCCTTTTCATTTATATTAACAGAGCCTCTTCTATAGCAAAAGCATCCCTGCCGCAGCCTCCGCACGACGCCATGGCGATCCCTTTAATGAAATCCGCGCTTGTTATCTGTATAATTCGCTTGCAGTTGGGGCATTTGTATTGTCTGGTCGAGGTCATATCAACCACCATACGTACTCCTGCATCCGGGCGCTGCCTGGAACTTTAACCGCTGCCATCCCGCTTTTCCGAAGCAGATTGGCGTCTCTTTTAGCTACATCTTTACCTATGCCGGGGGCAAAGTAAACCCCTTCTTTTTTCTTGTTGTGCCATTAAATCACCAGATATACTGATAGTTCCAGCAGGTATTCAAATAGAGTAAACAAGCAATATTTGATAAATCCATTCGGTTTTTAGCATTTAATCTGATATAAGCACTGCCTGGCATCCTGGAAATACTCCCGCTCTTCAAGAATATCCTCTTTTTTCAGCCTGCTCAGGGCATAGCGCACAGTCCTTGTAGGCAGACGGGTAATTTTTGCTATTTCTTTTTGCGTCAGAGGACCGCAATTTTCGAGTATATTGAGGATAAGCTTCATTGATGGTGAAAATCCTTCGATTTGTGCAGAACTGTAATTTTCCAATCCTTTACTCTCCCTGCTGCCTCCCGGATTCAGTCCATTACCTGCTGAAAAATGATCCCTCATAGTTTATCACTTAAACTATCTGACAAAGTAATTCAAATGTTTAATCCATAAGGCAATTGTTGTCGTGACAGTTCTGATTCTGTTTAAATAGTGACAAAACCTGCCTGAATATCCGGGGATATATATCATCCATCTATATAGAAGGGGTGGTGACAATAAATGCTAAACCAAAGAAGGGATCGTTTTTGCCTTCCATGAGGAATGGGATGGCAAAGAATCATTACTGGATGAGGGTATAGAGGAAAAATCCGTATCAGAATATGAGAAATATGCAAAAGAGATCTTTAAAAGACCGCAATACCGGCGTTTAAGAATCAGCCTTGAAAGATTAGCCCGCTCACTTGCCCTTATAGAAGGAAGCTGGCAGCGTACGAGCAGGCACCATTCAACGAGAGAACTTGGGAACCTGCTGAACCGATTGCATGAGCTTGAAAATGAGGCAGAGAGCATTGAAGATGTTCTCCTGCGGGAATATATCTATGAGCAGCTTGATATGATTGCCTCTTCAAGGAGGTTTTTAGCCGAAGAAATCAGATGGGATATGGAATCCAGCAAGAAAAGTACAGGAATACTATGAACGAGACGGATGTTTTTGTCCGGAAAACTGCCAACTATCGCATCTGGATAGATGAGGCTGGAGCCGGGAACATCCGCGTCCTGAAAAGGATAAACTTCAAGACGCTTGTGGCGCTCTTTGAAGAGCTTCACGGGGAAATAAGAAAGAGATCTTCAGATAATCCTGGAAAGGTTCATATTATTTTTTATATATCCAGGTCACTCTATGAGGAAATGTCTGTCAATGCAAAAGAATTCCTGGGGTTCTGTCAATCCTGCATGGGCATCAAATTCGAGCTTGTTTTAATGGAGATGTAGGTAACGGAAACGCCTATTAATTTTTATACACTGGAATAATTGCGTCAATCTCTGCCTCTTTCTGTAATTATATACGTTCGCCTGTATTATCTTCTGATAGTATTGATATGATCGAGGAAATGTGCAGTTCATCCCGAACAAGCAGTCCCTGTCGGATTAAAGCTGAAAATAAGAAACCCAAAAATGACATCGGATTTGACAAGATCGTAAAATTCCTGAACGCCCAGAAAGCAGCCATGGATTATGCAGGTCTGAATTAGCCGCATTTTTGCCGCATCTGTTCCATTCTTTGAATGAATGCGGCAAGTTTCGTCAGGAAGTTCTCCCATATGCTTTCCACAACTGTATCCATATGCGGCGTCTCTGCAGCCATCGCCACCTTCGGCGCGATCAAAGGCGATAAAAAGCACCTTAACATGACCCTTCTGCTGGTCGCGGTCTTTGTCATCCCAATGTTCCTGGGCATGCCCATTCTGGCTAAAGCCATCGGCATGAACCAGGCATGGGCTGGCGCGTGGTTCGGCGGGACTATCGACACCACAGCCGCGGTGGTCGGTGCAGGTTCGTTCTACGGGGATGAGGCTATGAAAGCTGCATCCGTCGTGAAGATGTCCCAGAATGTGCTCATAGGTTTTGTAGCGTTCCTGCTGGCGTTCTATTTCACAACAATAGTGGAGAAAAGCGGCGAAAAAGTGAGCCTACGCCAGATATGGGACAGGTTCCCCAAATTCATACTCGGATTTGCGGCAGTTGTAGCGATAACATCTCTCGGACTGCTCTCTGCCGGAGCTGTCGATGCGACAAAACTGATACGCTCATGGATATTCGCCTTTGCTTTCGTGAGCATAGGTGCTGAGACATCCATTCGTGAATTCAGCAAGATCGGGAGGGCACCGGCGATAGCATTTACGGTGGCGCAGATGTTCAACGTAATCTGGACTCTGGTTATATCGTATATCCTGTTCTCTGCGATGGA
>JAPMTX010000049.1 GCA_026552855.1 Candidatus Methanoperedens sp.
CGGTTCTATTCTCTTCCAGAATTCGTCAGATATCTCGTAGTCGTGTCCGATTTTTCGTGTTGTCATTACTCCACATTACCCTACATCGCGATTCTTATATTTTTCGGATAGGCACTAAGTACAAAAACGCCCGCTCCCACCATTGTCCCCACAGCAAATGCGATGGCTGTAAATGTACTGAGCCCCTGGCTGCGTTTCGCGGTGTCTGTCATGCACTCCCTATTTTTATTATGTAATGCTTCGCAGAAATAACATTTGGTTGTGGCTTCCGGTCATTGGACAGGTACTTTGGACCGTTGACCTGATTAGAAAGGATGATTAAAATTGTATCAGGATTCTAAGTCACAGACCACCATTTTGAAGAAACGGGGCATCACGGTGCGAATGCACGAGGGTTTCTTTCGCAGCTATGCTTATGACTTTTATATATCGGCTTGATTGAAATCTTTTTATTCAGGCGTATGTTCCGATAGAAAATAATATCGTAAAATTCACTATTAAGTAGAACTATGATACTACATTAAAAAAGAGAAATATATGAATAATAAAAATCTTGGACTGTCCATTGGGACCATTCTGTTGGTAGTGGCAATAGTGATTGCTTTATTGTTGCCAAAACCAAAAGCTTTGGAGTTCTTCACGATACTGCTAGCGAGTATTGCAGCAGCTTATGCAGGTTTTACGTTTGCTGATAGAAGCCGAACACAAGATCTCATTATTGAAATGGCAAATATCAGCATGTATTTGGTTCTTATCCCTCTCGGTCTCTGGGTAACGCCTTATTTTCTCGTAGCAGGATATTTCTGGCATGGTGTGTGGGATGCTATTCACCATGAAAAAATTAAACTTGTCCACACGAGAGTTCCAGATTGGTACATTTATGGTTGCATATTCTTTGATTTTGCTATTGGAGCATTCATTCTAGTATGGCTAATTTAGCGAGAAACTGAAGTTGTGGATGCCTATTTGATAGTTTTTTCTTAACTGCGCCGCTGCTTCGCATAGGGGCGCCTGTTGCCTATGGATGCGCATAAACGCCTATAGTCTTCAGTCACATAAACCCCGGACTTAAGGCCTAGGCATGTTGATAGCGTTTTTGTCTATAAGGCTTCCTACAATTCTAAGCAAGAAAAGGTTTAGTTATTTTAAAATTTCTTTGTAATTAAGCTTTAAGGAATATTTCTGATTGCCTTTAAACTAGCAAACTATAATCAATACGGCATAGTTTATAAAATAATTACAATAAAATAGTATAAGCTTATAGAAAGCTATAATAAACAATCCTGCACATTCTGAGCCACCATGGACCTCCAGAAAATCGCCAAGGAAATCAGAGAATTCGAGGGTGTGACCCGCAAGAAACCCATCGCAGACCTCATCAACATATTCGAAAGCGTACGCTCGGAGTATTCAAATTGCGTTGTGGATTTTGGCGATGATGCTGCTGTTATTGATATCGGAGGGGACGATTATGTATTATTTGCCGCAGACGGCATCTGGGCGCGGCTCATAAGCGCGAGCATGTGGTGGGCGGGGTACAGCTCAGTACTGGTAAATGTCAATGATATCGCAGCCATGGGAGGCAAACCCGTGGCGATGGTGAACGTGCTTTCCTCCGACAACAAAGAAGCATGCAAGGAACTCCTGAGAGGCATCAGGGACGGGATTGCCAAGTTCGGCGTCCCGATGGTGGGCGGTCACCTGCATCCCGATACTCCGTACACATCGCTCTCAGTGGCGATCATCGGTACGGTGAAGAGAGATTGCGAGATAAGGAGCAGCACTGCAAAAGCTGGTGATTCTGTTATTGCTGCCTACGATATGGACGGCAGGGTCGGACCCAATTCGCCTTATAGCTTTGATTCCACGACTATGAAAGAGCCGCACGAAGTGAGGGCGAAATACAGGGTGATGCAGGAGCTTGGCGAGAGGCATCTCGTTACTGCCGGGAAGGATATCAGCAATCCGGGCGTTATCGGGACGCTGGGTATGCTCGTTGAGACAAGCGGGGTAGGGGCGCGGGTTGGGCTTGATATGATACCGGCGCCGGAGAACATTGATTTTGTACAGTGGTTAAAGGTTCATCCGGCAACTGGCTTTATTGTAACTTCGCTGACTGAGAACGAGTCAGAAGTGGTCTCTCTTTTTGAAAACGCAGGGTATAACGCCGCATGTATCGGGAGTATAGAGGATACACGCAGGCTTGATATATGCAGCAGCGGCGAGCGCGTGACGGTCTTTGACTTCAGGACAGATTCTGTGACAGGGATAACGCAATAATCATGCGATGCTCTGCATCGGCGGGCATCGTTTATCCGCATACGAGCAAAATATGCAGCAGTCCCCTTCCTTTGGCGTCATAACAAACCCGCATTTCCTGCATTTATAAACGACAAGGCAGCTATCAGAAGGCATCGTTTCTTTGCGGGAGTAGCCGCATTTCGGGCAGGTTACGATTGCTTTGTAGGATATTTTTGTCATGAGTAGAAGTTTATTGTTTTGTCATTCTAATTAGTGAAGTGAATACAAGTTGAATAAGACTGAATAAAGTCGAATACAATCTGAATACAGAGTGAAGACAGATGAGAATATATGTTCATTGCTTTTTTGCTATATATATCCCGTCCACCACCCTCTCCATTCTCACAAACACCTCTGCTCCCACAGGAACCCTGTCGGCATCCACGACCGTGATCACCCTGTCGCGCGCGACCGCGAGCTTCTCCCCTCTCATCCAGCCTGGACCCACGACCTTCACCTTTACCCTCTCATACCTCTTGAATACGCGCGGGATTGCTTTGTATTCAAAACTCCCGAAATCCTCAGGCGAAAGGACAAGCTTTGTATCGTATGTTCTCTCCCATTCCCGCAACCGTGAGTAGAACGCTTCCCAGCTCATCGGTCTGATATCAGGCTTTCTCCCGTACTTATGAGCAAGGAACTTCTGTATCCCAAGAGCAGGGAATCTTTTTCCCGCCCCTATCTTTAGCGCAAATTCTATCAATTTCGGGATCTCAGCATCATTGATGCCGGGAATCCACACCGGCGCTACGAGGAGATCGATGTCCGTATTTTTAGCGATGTATTCTGCATTTCCCATCACCCGCTCAAGATTGTAGGAATCAGTCCCCGCTATACTCTTTGCAAGCTCAGGATCAAGGGATTCGATAGACATATTGATGCGTGAAAGCCCCGCATCATCAAGTTCATCGATTAGCTTTGTATTCAGCAGGGCACCGTTGGTCTGCATCGAGATGATGCTGACGTGGCTGTTCCTGGATAACCCCTCGACAAGCTCAACTAGCTGCGGGTACATTGCAGGCTCCCCGACTGTATCGATATGCGCCTCTATTTTATCCGTCTCCTTGTACGAGGCAGCCCAGGAAAAGGCTGAAAGTAGCTGCGGGAGGTCCACCATGTACGCAGATATGCGTCTCTTCGAATGTGGTCCCGCATCTGTAGAACAGAAGACGCACGAAAGAGGGCATTCGCTGAAAGGACGGACCTGGAGCACGTTCGTTCCGCGGTCGATTATTCCAAAGGCTATGCAGCCGAAAAGGGGGGTATCCCTGATGAGTATGTTATTGCATCTTGCCATTATTTACCAGTATGCACTCCGCGCACCGCTTCTTTCCGCAGAACTGCTTCCCGTACTCCACTATGAGTGCGTGGAACTCCTTGTATAAAGGGACATCCTGCGGGAGCGAATGCTCAAAAATCGATTGAAGCTCTCCATAACCACCCTCTATCCCCATGCATTTACACATTCTCTTCGTGTATGCGTCTATTACGAATCTCGGCTTGTCAGCTGCGTACAGTACTATGCTGTCAGCCGTCTCTTCTCCCACGCCTTTTAGAGAGAGAAGCACACTGCGTAGCTCGTCCGCGGGCTTTGCAAGGATATCCGGGCTCTCAAAGAAGAACGCTGAGATATCTTTCAACCTCTTTGCCTTCTGCCTGTAAAACCCCGTGCATTTCACCAGCTCCTCCAGCTCTTCAAGCCTTGCTTTCGAGAGCGGCTCAGCACTGATCAACCCTCCTTCTTTCAGGTTCTTTATCGCCCTCTCCACGTTCTCCCATTTGGTCTGCTGGGTAAGGATAGCCCCTATTACTACCTCGAAAGGTGTTTCGGCAGGCCACCAGTTTTTGTGCCCGAACTGTACAAGTAGTTTATTGTAGACGTCGATCATATGAACTTTACACCAAGGTCTGAGAGACCGTTGCGAATCGCGAGGTTGATAAGAAAGGGTGTCAGGGACTCTATCATAGAAGAACATCCAAGGTCTCCTCCATCAAGAGGTCTCAGGTTCTTGATATCCCTGGTCAGTTCCATCACGACTTTCTTTGCATCCTCGTCATCCCCGCAGATTACAACGTCGTAATCCAGTACCAGAGCCGGGTTCGCAAGTTTCTTTGCTGAAATATTATGATATGCAGAGACCACTTTTACACTTTTCGGAAGGATATCCCTGATCTCAAGAGCTGCGCTGCCCTGTTTCGGGGGTGTGTACTCAAACCATCTGTTCTTTTTCATCGGGACCACGAGCGAAATAACGATCTGGTCCTTAAAATGAGGTCTGAGAGTTTTCAATAGCTCCACAACCCCCTGGTAAGGAACTGACAGGACGACCACATCAACGTCCTTGATCCCCACCTCGTTCGTGCAGCCTGTAATGCCGCAGCAGACCATCCCTTTGCTTAAAAGTGTCTCCCTGTACTCATCAGCGGCGGTTTTTGCCTTTCCAACCTCGCGCGAACATAAAGATATCTCATGCTTCTCCGCCCACCGCAGAGCGAACCCCTCTCCGATGCTGCCTGTACCGCCAAGTATTGCTATCTTCATTTCTCTTTTCCCTCCACAATTTTACGCATCATGTGCATATTCTCCTTATGCACGGATACAATAAGGTCGCTCAGAATCGCAAAGATGAACATCTGGATCCCGGTCAGGATGAGAAGCGTTGCAAGGATAGTGAGGGGGACGTGAGTTATTTCCTTGAGCCATTCGTTTACCACGTAGATGCCGATAGCTACCCCGCTTACTGTCAGAAGTCCTCCTATCAGGTTAAAATAAAAAAGGGGGTTATGCGTCCTCGCAAGCAGATAGATGGTCGAGGCTATCCTGAATCCGTCCCTCAGGGGTCGCAGCTTTGTATCAGCGCCGCTTACTCTTGCAAGGTACGTTATCGGGATTTCGACCGTCTTTAGTTCCTTTTTGACACTTTCAACTGTTATCTCGGTCTCCACCTCAAAACCTGTCCTGTTCAATTCTATCTGTTTGATAGCATTATTATTGAACGCCCGGTATCCCGATAGGATATCCTTGAGCCATACGCCGTACGCAAACCCGAATATCGTATTCAATATCCTGTTGCCGAACAGGTTCAGGCGGGTAAACGCACCCCTCTGGTAGTTCGTGAACCTGTTCCCGATTACGTGATCTGCAACCCCCGCGACCAGGGGCTCAAGAAGCTTATCCACCTCTTCAGGAAGGTAGGTACCATCACCGTCTATCATTACGATATATTTACTCGTTATTGACTGGAATGCCTGGCTCACAGCCTGCCCTTTTCCAGTTCCGCTCTGTACAACTACCTTAGCCCCTGCGTTTTCGGCAGTTTTTACAGTATCGTCGGTACTGTGACCGTCGATTACAAGAATATTATCGTAACCCAGGGATTTGAATTCTTCAATAAGTCCCTCTATCGTTTTTCCCTCGTTAAGCGTGGGAATTAATATACAGACATCCTCTTTGCTCATTTTCCGTTCTTTTCCGTTTGTTTATACTTAATAATCAGCGATTTCTATTTAATCCCTACGTAAACAGTAACAATACCTGCGGTAAGATCATAAAATTCTATACGTTCCATACCAGATTCTTTCATAAGTTTAACAAATTCACCCCTCTCCGGGAATGTCATGACCGAAGATGGAAGGTAACTGTACGCCCCTTCTTTTTTAGAGATCACGCCACCTATTAGCGGCAGCACTTTCTTAAAATAAAGATAGTATATCCTCCTGAAAAGGCGGTTCTCAGGCTGGGAGAATTCAAGCACGATAACCCTCCCTCCTTTTTTTACTACCCTGCGCATCTCACATAGAGCCTTCTTTATATCAGCCACGTTCCTGATGCCAAAAGCCGCAATAGCACCGCTGAAAGACCCGTCCTTAAAACACAGGTTCTCAGCATCGCTCTGGACACAGAGGATGTTCCCGTTACCCGTCTGCTGTATTTTCCGGGCGCATAATTGCAGCATCTCCCTGCAAAAATCAGAGGCGACGGCATGGTTCCTGCCTGAGACCTCTATCGCCACGTCGCCTGTCCCCGAGCAGACATCAAGGATAAGCCCTTCCGGCAGTTTTGCGACAGCGAACCTCCGCCAGCTTCTATCCCGCCCAAGGCTTAATGTGTGGTTGAGGTAGTCGTAGCGACGGGAGATACTGGCGAACATCTTCTGGATATATTCTTTCTTCTGCAACTGAGACCTCCTTTCTCTAAATGTTTTTGAAGGTTTAAGTGTTGCGTTGGTTGATCCCGGGTCATTCCAGCCTGTTCATCAATTATCGATAGTTTCTTTAAACCAGAGCGCCAATAAGACGCCCATGGCAATCCACCCTATCGAGTACCGCTACGGACATCCTGAGATGAAGGCTGTCTGGAACGAGGAGACGCGCCTGCAAAAAATGCTCTCAGTTGAAGCTGCACTTGCAAAGGCTGAGGCAGCCACAGGTTATATCCCGGCAGGAGCGGATGAGAAAATAGCAGAAGGCGCTGCAAAAGTCAGGCTTGACAGGGTAAAACAGATAGAGAGTGAGATCAACCACGATGTAATGGCTGTTGTCCTGGCTCTCGCAGAGCAGTCAGAGGATGCGGGAAAATGGGTGCATTTCGGAGCCACTTCCAATGATATACTGGACACAGCAACAGCTCTTCAGATAAAAGACGCGATCCTTATCCTGAGAAAAGAAGCGGCAAAACTGCGCTCCGTCCTTCTGGATATGGCTTTTGCCCACAGGAGAACCGTATGTGCAGGCAGGACACACGGGCAAATAGGTATTCCCACCACCTACGGGCTGCGTTTTGCGATATGGGCGTCCGAGGTGGACAGGCATATCGAGCGGCTTGATCAGCTAACTCCCAGAGCAACGGCTGGTAAAATGAGCGGGGCTGTTGGAACGATGGCAGCATTCGGGAAAAAAGGCATCGAGATACAGAAAAGAACGATGGAATTTCTCGGCATAGAGGCTGCTGACGTCTCAAACCAGATAGTCCAGCGCGACAGGCATGCCGAATTCGTGATGTGGATGGCGAACTCGGTGACCACGCTCGATAAGCTCTGCATCGAGATACGGAGCCTTGCCAGGAGCGAGATAGCTGAGGTAGAGGAGAGCTTTGGCAAAAAACAGGTCGGCTCTTCAACCATGCCGCACAAGCGCAACCCCATAAAATCCGAGCAGGTATGCGGGCTTGCAAGGGTAGTTCGGGCGATGGTCGAACCTGAGCTTCTGAACAACACCCTGTGGGATGAGCGCGACCTGACCAATTCATCGTGCGAGCGCATTGTCTTCCCCGAAGCATGCGTGCTCACCGACCATATGATACGCCTTACTGCAACCATTGTCCAGAACCTGCGCTTCTACCCTGAGAATATCAGGAAGAACCTTGAGCTTTTGAACGGGTTGAACATGGGCGAGGCTATTATGATCGAACTCAGCAAGAGAGGGGTCGGGAGGCAGGAGGCGCATGAGATAGTGCGGCAGTGCGCAATGTTTGCAAGGGAGAACAGGGTTCATATGAAGGAGGCACTCCTTAAGAACGAGACCGTCTCAAAATACATTACCGAAAATGAGATCACGCAAATAATGGACCCGGATAGTTATATAGGCACAGCGGTGGAACAGGTCGAATCGCTTGTAAAAAAACTGAAAAAACGAGAGTAAAAGAGGATTATACTTGTTAAGAAAAGCAACCATCAAAGATGTTGAAAAGATGTGGAAGCTCATAAACAGTTATGCTGATAAGCGCATTATGCTTCCCAGATCTTTAAGCGAACTGTACGAGAACCTTCGGGATTTTTACGTGATCATAGAGGACGACCAGATGGTGGGCTGCGGCGCACTTCATATCGCATGGGAAGATTACGGTGAGATCCTTTCGCTGGCAGTTGAATCTTCAAGGGTCAGGCAGGGGGTCGGCTCACAGATACTTAGAGCTTGCGAGGAAGAAGCAAGAAGCCTTGGATTGAATAAACTTATCACGCTGACGTACGTACCTGAGTTCTTTGAGAAGCACGGCTTTATCAGGGTGAAAAAGAGCACGCTGCCCCACAAGATATGGAGCATGTGCATCAAATGCCCCAAGTTCCCTGAGTGCGATGAGATACCGCTTGTGAAGAAGATAAGCTGATATAAGAGGCTCCGGCTGCCAGAGAGCTACCTGAATAGAATATGGAAAACAAGATTACCATCCTTGAAGGCACGGTATTCATAGATAACATAGAAGATTTCCTGCGTAAGCTCAAAAGGATAAGCGAAGAGAAGAAGATAACCATCCAGGTGCTGGATGCTGATAAACTGGCAGGAGAGAGGCATATCAGGTTCGCGGTCGAGAAGGCAGCGAATTCGTTCAGGACAGGCACAAACATAGCGAACGACCTTGCAAAAGAGATAATGATCTATGCTTCAGGGACACGGCAGATAAGCAAAGCGATGAAATCCGGGATACATAAAGGGGAGAATAACATTGTACTTGTGGCTATCGGGCAGGAGCCGGATTTGTCCGAATTCAGTGAAATAATGCCAAAACGTGTACTTGAATATAATGAATCAAAGAAAGAGTCTATCATGAGAGCCTTCAATATCACGAAGGAGGAAGTAGAAGCCGCGGGCGGGGAGAAAATCCCAGAGCTTGTACTGGAGAGGGTTGCGCTTGTGGATGTTTCTAAATAGTGAAGATATTTTTTAATCCGATTCTATTCGTGAATCTTCAACCTTTTTCCTGTACTCCCTGATCTCTTCAATAATTCTCTTATCGATAATTCCCGGCTCTGTCATCTTCACAGGATCAAGTATCTGGTTCAAATACTTCTCCGGGATAATGCCCCTCTCAAGTATAACCTGCCGCAGTGACTTATTCTCAGCAAGTGCCGCCTTCACAAGCTCTGCCACGTTCTCGTAGCCGATATAGGGATTGAGTACGGTCGCCAGGGTAAGGCTGTTCTCAAGAAGCTCGGTGCATCTTTTCTCGTTCACCACTATACCACGAACGCAGTCTTCACGGAACATCCTGAGCGTGTTCGTCAGGAGTTCTATGCTCCACAGCAGATCAAATGCAATGAGAGGCGTCATCACATTGAGTTCAAGCTGCCCGGCTTCAGCCGCGGCGGCAACAACATGATCGTTGCCAGTGACCTGGAAGCAGACCATGTTCACAGCCTCGGCGATGGAGGGATTGACCTTCCCCGGCATTATGGAAGAGCCTGGCTCCACTTCAGGCAGGATTATTTCCGCAATCCCTGCTTTTGGTCCGGAGTTGAGAAGGCGCAGGTCGTTTGAGATCTTATTGAGTTCGCTCGCTAATATCCTCAACGAGTTTGACATCTCCACGAATCCTGCCATGCTCCATGAGAGCATGATGCTGTTGCCGGGATAAAATTCAAGACCAGTCAATTTATTCAGTTCTGAGATTATTACTTGTTTAAATTCAGGGTGCGTATTAATACCCGTCCCTATAGCAGTTCCGCCAATGCTGAGTTCAAGCATGCTTTTTTCTGCCGTCTTAATTCTATCTATGCACTTCCCCAGTGAAGAGGCATATCCGTCGAACACCTGTCCGTACCGTATCGGCACGGCATCCTCAAGATGCGTCCTCCCCACTTTGATCACGCGGTCATATTCCTTAGCCTTTACATGAAAAGCAAGCGCAGTTTCCTCAAGTTCTTTAATAAGAGCCGGAAGGGTTAAAAGCACGCTCAGTCTTATCGATGTGGGTATTACATCGTTGGAGGATTGCGCCATGTTAACGTGATTATTTGGATGAACGATGTGATAATCCCCGGGTTTCCCGCCCAGTTTTTTTATGGCGACGTTGGCAATGACCTCGTTTGTGTTCATATTGAAAGGCGTACCAGCCCCAGCCTGGAACACGTCGAGTATGAACTGGTCCATATACTTCCCCTCTATGATCTCCTCAGCAGCCTGTACTATCGCGTTCCCGATTTTCCTGTCAAGAATGCCGAGCCTCATGTTCGCAAGGGCGGCAGCTTTTTTTACGAGTGCTATCGATTTTATGAATTCAGGCTTAGCCCGAAGCCCGCTTATCCTGAAGTTGCGGGATGCGCGCGTCGTGAAAGCGCCGTAAAGTACGCCATCAGGTACCTCTATTTTGCCGAGGCTATCTTTTTCAATCCTGCTCATGGTATCAGATACTGTCCTTAACATATTTAACCTTGCATTTAAGATAGCTTTTTATCCTCCACGGATATGAAAAGGAAGCTTATGCAAGCAGAAGAAGGCGATAAAGTCCGAGTAGAGAGAAAAGGCATGCAGTATGAAGGTATCCTCATGCCTTCGCAAACTGGTAAAATAGTACTGAAATTGAAGAACGGCTATAATATCGGGATAAAGCGGGACTCAGCATCCATAACACTGCTTGAGAAAAAAGAAGAAAAAAAGATGAGAGAGCTGCCCTCAAAACCTTTCAGGAAGGTGGAAGGGAAGTTGCCCCGCATCTCCATCCTCTCAACAGGCGGAACTATTGCCAGCAAGATTGATTACCGCACAGGCGCGGTCACGTCGCAGTTCTCAGCAGAGGATATCCTGCGTGCGATACCTGAGCTTGAGGGTCTGGGGGATTACAACTGCCGCATGATATACAATATCCTGAGCGAGAACATGCGCCCCTCCTACTGGGTCGAGCTTGCACGGGCAGTATACGAGGAGATAAAGAACGGCGCGGACGGCATTATTATCACGCACGGCACGGATACCATGATGTACACCGCGGCTGCGCTTTCTTTCATGATAGAAACCCCTGTGCCTGTCGTTCTTGTTGGCTCCCAGAGAAGCGCGGATAGACCCAGCAGCGACAACGCCATGAACGCAGTATGCGCCGCGGCTGTGGCAGCCAGCGACATAGCCGAGGTGTGCGTGGTGATGCACGGCTCGACAAGTGACGATTTCTGCTACATCCACAGGGGGACGAAAGTAAGGAAGATGCACACCTCCAGGCGCGATGCATTCCAGTCGATAAATGCAAAGCCGATAGGGCGCGTGGATTATCCCTCCAGGGAGGTAAAAACATTTTCAGGCTATATCAGGCGGGGCGAGAAAAAGCCGGCTCTTCATGACAAGCTTGAGTCAAAATGTGCATTAATAAAGTATACCACAGGCGCGAGTGGAGAATCACTCCTGTTCCATTCAGGCTCGGGATATAAAGGCATCGTGCTTGAAGGCACAGGTCTCGGTCATGTCTCAACCGAGTGGATACCCCTTATCAGGAATGCCACGGATGCCGGGATACCTGTTGTGATGACCTCCCAGTGCATCAACGGAAGGGTGTGCGACAGGGTGTACGATACTGGCAGGGACATATTAAGAGCCGGGGCGATCGAGGGGGAAGATATGCTGCCTGAGGTCGCCCTTGTGAAACTTATGTGGTCGCTCGGTCAGTCATCCGATATCGAAAAGATCAGGGAGATCATGCGTACCAGCATTGCAGGTGAGATTACGCGGAGCACGTATGTACAGCCATCATGTAGATTCTTGTAATGATGATTATCATAATTATATATAGCTTATAATATAAGCGTAAATATTAAATACTAGTAAAGCCATTATAGATATTGTAGTAGGATTAGGTATCTAACGCCTTTAGTACCCTCAGTCTCCTTCGACCCATCGTTTTAATTAGATACCTAATCACTACTCCTCTTTTTGTACAATAGCTCTTAAAACTAGATTGAGGCTCTATTTAAAAATTCAAGCTTCACTGCCTGGTTTTCACTGCTTGGTTTTTTCCAGGACTCTAATATCCGTTATTTTAGTAATGGGATAATTGCCAGTCTCATCTTTTTCAGCGGATTTGACCATGTCCCAGATCGTGAGCAAAGCAATGCTGACCCCGTAAAGGGCTTCCATCTCAACCCCTGTTTTCCCGGTCGATTTGACCTCTGCTGTTGCTCTGATAGTGTCATTTCCCATATCAAACCGTATATCTATGCTGGTGATCGGGATGTTGTGGCACATGGGGATTACAAGGGACGTACGCTTGACCGCCATGACAGCAGCAATACGTGCCGTCTCAAGCACTTCTCCTTTCTCTATCTGTTTGTTCCTGATAGCTTCCAGGGTTTCAGGTTTTAGCCGTATCTCTCCTGTAGCGAGTGCTCGTCTTGATACATCCGCTTTATTGCTGACATCTACCATTCTTGCCCTGCCGTCCTGGATATGCGAAAACGTATTTAATCTATCCTGACCCTTTTCCTTTTTTCAAAATCCAGGAGCGTTTCGTTCAGGTTCCCTGCCAGCTCTCTTGCTTCTTCCAGCTTTAACCTGATAACGGATTCATCTTCATCATGTTTGATTACAAGCCTTATCCTGTTGCGTTCTATGTCAACCAGTATCTCTCTCATGCATCACCTTTGGTATATAATCAATAACATCTGTCGCCAGAAGACCGTACCCGAATTCCTCAAATGCAAGGTCGCCCGCAGCACCGTTAATGAATGCAGCAGCGCCTGCGGATTCAAATGCACCGTGCTTTGCGAACAGGGCGCCCGTTAAGCCTGCGAGCACATCCCCTGTCCCGCCCACGGTCATACCTGCGTTTCCCGTCCTGTTGGCTCGCACCCCGGTGCCGTCTGAGATCATGTCAATAGCGCCCTTCAACAGCACAGTGACCTGATTTTTTTGAGCGAAATCCATTATGAAGCCGGCTTTTTCTTTTTCATCTTCCGGTACATCGGTGCCTGATAGACGCCTCATCTCACCGGCATGCGGAGTGACGATGATATTTTTGTTGCCTGCGGGAAAAAGACCCGGCACCAGTGCATCTGCATCAACTACAGCCTTCCTGCACAGCGGAATTATTTTTTTTACTGCTGCGAGGGTTCTATCAGAGGTCCCAAGACCCATGCCCATGACGATAACGTCGTGCTTTTTGATCAGCTCTGATACAACCGGGATGTCCTCTTCTGATAATCTGTCGCCAGACAGGGGGCGGACGATAAGGTTGGGTGAGAACGATGCTATGATATCAGAAACGTTCTCGGGAGCAGCTACAGTGGCGATATCGGCGCCTGCCCGCAGCGCTCCGAGAGCGGCAAGCGCAGGTGCGCCTGAGAATGCCCCGCCGCCTATGACCAGAACCCTGCCTGCATCACCCTTGTGGCTGGAAGGCGGTCTTACCAGGAATGGCTTGATATCCCCGGGTCCGATAAAGTACTCCGCCTCGCGGGGAATGCCAATATCAACTACCTGGACCTCGCCCGTATATTTACCTGCATCCCTGGAGAGAAGACCCACCTTCATTTTATGGAACGTCAGTGTAAGGTCTGCCTGGACGGATTTATCGAGCTCGCCTCCATCGGGGTCAAAACCAGAGGGAACATCCGCTGAGATCACAAAAGCCTCTGATCCGTTAATAAGGTCTATGGCAGTTGATTCGGGCTCATGTATTCTCCCCCTGACGCCGGTTCCGAAGATTCCATCTATAATAATATCGGCATTCATTATAAGCGACCTGTCAAGCATAGTTGAATCTGTAACCTGTACTAGAGGTAATGACATCCTCTCAAGAGCCTCCCAGTTATGCCGCGCCTCCTGTGTCCTGATATCTTCTTTTGCGCCGATCAGTATCACAGTAGTGTCATAATTCCCCAGGTGCCTTGCAGCCACGAAAGCGTCTCCCCCGTTATTTCCCCTGCCCGCAACCACGGCTATTTTGCCTGACGCGATTTTTTCCTTAACGGCATTAGCGACGGCGGCGCCGGCATTCTCCATGAGCTGCAGTCTCCTTATGCCCAGGTATTCGCAGTTAGCATCGATCGCAGCCATCCGGGAGGAGGTAATCGCTTCCATAATAAGATAATATCTCAGTACCCACTTATATTTGTTCAGGGAATGTATAAGGGTTTGTAATGTAATAACTAGAATCCCCGGAGGATAGATTGTCGCAAACAAACCCACATCTAAAGCGGGTAAGAACTATAGCGGATTACCAGTTCGGGAAAGGCACGGGTGAGACGCTTTTCCCTGAGAACGTGGAATTCCAATTTTCCACGACAGGGAGGGTTCGCTCGGTCCTGCTCGGCAAAAGACGTATCGCTACGGTCAGAGCCCAGGACGGCATGCTGACCCTCGGCATAGCCGGAGCCAGGGGACTTCATGAGGTCACAAGGTTCCCGGGGCACAGAGTAGTGGTCAATAACGATGCAGCACCCTTTGTGACAAAAGGCAGGAGTGCTTTTTCAAGGCATGTTGTAGCAGTTGATCCTGATATCAGGGCTGGCAAGGAAATCCTTGTAGTGGATGAGAGGGATAATTTGCTTGCCACAGGAAAAGCTGTACTCTGCGCAAGGGAGATGATGGCTTTTAAAAAAGGCATGGCTGTGGATGTAAGAAGCGGGATAAAATCCGATGATAGGCTTGATAAGGAGTAGAATTATAGTTATATTTTTTATCGACGGCAACCAAAAAGATTTTAGTAATATGTATCAATGATATGGTTATGACTTTAAAAAGAGCGAACATTTTCGTTTCAGGAAATGTTCAAAAGGCAGGTTTCAGGACTTTTGTTAAAAATCTTGCAGACTCTCTTGGCATTAAAGGGTATGCCGAGAATTTGCCTGATGGAAAGGTAAAAATTGTTTGCGAAGGAGAAGAAGAGAGCATCGCAAAAATGGTGGGCTCTATAAAAACAGAAGCCTCAGCGCTTTCTAAAGTGGAAGATCTACAAATAAAATACGGGGAATATATTGGAGAATATCTGGATTTTGAAAGGAGGGGAGGAGATGTACCGAAAAAAGCCACTCTTGACGACCTTCTCAACGTGATGATTTCTTTTGATAATAAGGCAGAAAAGATTGTTGACGTTCTCGGTGATATAAAGGAGGACACCTCTCAGATACGGCAGGACACCTCTCAGATACGGCAGGACACCTCTCAGATACGGCAGGACACCTCTCAGATACGGCAGGACACCTCTCAGATACGGCAGGACACTGCCCAGATACGGCAGGACACCTCTCAGATATCCAACATAGCAGAAAATACATCACTGATTCCAGCTATTAATGAAGATACATCCGAAATCAAAAATAATACAAGAGAAATTGCGGATAAACTCCAGAATAAATATGAGGAACTGAGCAGAGAGATTGCGCAGATGAAGGTAACCCTCTCCAAAATCGAGGCTAAAGTATTTTCTTAACAAAGAGACCAAAAAGATTTAATAGCCTTCATAATGTTATTAAATCTAATGGAGAAAGTAAAGATTGTTATTATTGGTGAAATGGTTCATGAAGTTGGCTATAGAGTATTTCTTTTAAACAATTCGTTGAATTTTGGTATTGATAGATTTAATGCTTATAATGCAATAGAGGATGGAAAGCCGGCAGTTTCTGTAATTCTGGAAGCTGAGGAAGAAATAATAACCGATTTTTATGAGTTTATTAATAAGAATTTTCCGGAAAATGCCAGAGTATCTGAAATAAAAAAAGAAGGATTCAAAGGGCGTGTGATGAGTGTAGAGCAGTTCATGCACCTTGCCATGGTGGAGCAGCTGGATAAAGGAATCCCTGCAATCCTGAGTATAAAAGATAACACCACGAAGATCCTTGATCACACATCTCATATCCCAGCCATTAAAGAAAATACCGAGAAAATCCTGGAGCATACCTCCCACATCCCTGCCATACAAGAAAATACCGAGAAAATCCTGGAGCACACGTCTCATATCCCTGCCATACAAGAAAATACCGAGAAAATCCTTGAGCATACATCTCACATCCCAGCCATTAAAGAGGATACCTCAGAGATTAAAAACAATACCAAAGAAATTGTGGACAAACTTCAGAATAAATATGAGGAACTGAGCAGGGAGATTGTGCAGATGAAGATAACCCTTTCTAAAATCGAGGCTAAAGTATTTTCTTAGAACCTATCCGAAAAGTTAAAACCACAGAGAACACAGAGACGTATTTAAAAATCTCCGTGCTCTCTGTGTACTCTGTGGTTCATTCGGAAATATACTATTGATTTTTCGGGATAGGCTCTTAATCATTAGTTCGACGATAAGTGAACTGTTAATCGTCAATTGTGCCCAGGCATGCATATTTTTCTGTAAAAGCGACCAAAAAAGATTTAAATACAGCACGATTTAATGGGTATGTAATCCATGACGGGATTAACAGAGGGTGATGAAAATCGGCTTTTCTGACCGAGGGTAGATAGCTCCGGTCACGACAAAGGCGGTTTAGCGATGGCGGCAGAACGTAAAGTTCTGTCTTTAAATGCTTATCACTCTTGCCGTAAATCGGCATCTCGAAGGAGAGATACATACCATATTGAATATGGAGGTAAAGAATAATGAGTAAAAAAATAACAGCAGTTGCATTAGCGGCGTTGATGCTATTAGTAGTAACATTACCTGCAAGTGCAACTATAAAGGCAAATTCAGTGGAGATTCGTGGTACAGTTGCTACCGCAGCCACAAGCTGGAATGCCTCAAATTTTGCAGGGTTCTGGTACGACTTAAAAGATGATCTGCAGACCGAGAACCTGAACATGATTTCGGCACTAACAGGCTCAGACAACAGAACCATACCTGAGAACTCGCTGTGGTACAACACTTCCAAGACTAATAAGACTCTGAAAGCGTATGCAAACAATCACACCAACTCAGAGTTAGAGGGTGCATTCGATACTCCCGCAGTAGGCAAGTACGAGATCGTCGGCTGGCAGGCAATGCCCTACGTGGCGGTCAATTCGAAGGCGAACAAACTTGCCAAGCTCATAATCGAGCAGGGCAATGCAACAGCCGAGAAGAAGACCCTGACAGTCGGAGAGACATGGGATATCGGCGATG
>JAPMTX010000050.1 GCA_026552855.1 Candidatus Methanoperedens sp.
CTGGCAGTCCATAGATAATTTCGGTCCTCCTACAGTGGAAGCAAGATGGTGCTGCAAGGTCTGCAAACTTGGCGCGATAACGCAGTTGATCGAGAACAACTACGAGAACGGCTGCCTGACGTTCATCGGGCAGAGAAAATACGAGAGCGAGATACGCGCCAACAGCGAGCATATCTGGAGGAACCCGTGGGTGGGGAACCAGATAGGCGCCACTCCTATCCAGAACTGGACAGCCCTGCATGTGTGGTTATACCTTTTCTGGAAAAAAGCGAGATACAATCCTTTATATGAAGAGGGATTTGACAGGATTGGGTGCTGGCTCTGCCCCTCGGCGAGCATGGCGGATTTTTCGCGCTTGCACGAAATACATCCTGAGCTGAGTGAGAGGCTTGAGGAATATCTTCTTGGATATGCTTCCCGGAGCGGACTGCCAGAGGAATGGGCAGCTTATGGCTTCTGGCGCTGGCAGGTCCTTCCGAAGTCGATAAAGATGGTTGCTGAAAAAAAAGGTATAGATATTGTCCCGAAAAACCGGGAAAAGCCCGTTAATTTCACACTGACTCTCGGATACAGACCGTGCAGGGCAGGGGGGATAACAGCAGAGGGCAGTTTCGGTACTCCGCTTGCTCTTCCTTTGATAGAAGATACGGGCTTTATGGAAGTTATCGGTAATACGAATTCGATGGACGGCGTTATCCTCGCACAGCGCGGGGACGGAACCGTGCATGTCTATGCAAGCGGTACTGTGGTGGCAAGGGGAAAAGATGAAAATGATGCCAGGGATTTGATCGAGCTTGCAGAAAAGACTATACGGCGCGCCCTGTCGTGCACAGGATGCGGGGTGTGCGTGGGGCAGTGTGCTGCACATGCGATCAGCATCAACGGCACTGCAAGAATAAATGGAAAATGCACCCACTGTGGAAAATGCACCTGGGCGTGCCCTGTAGTGAAGTTTGAGAGAACACTATATTAAAGAGATTACTCTTATTTATATACCATGGTTAGATGGAAGGATAGGTTCCTCAGGCTGTGTGCAGAGTGTCTTGTGGATTCGGAAAGTTTAGCATGTCACGCTCTGAGTTCTCCAGAATGGGATTATCTGCTGGATGTTGCAAGCCGCCATAGCATCGCTCCCTTATTATACCATAATTTAGCTAACTCAGATCAGCGCGTACCACCTGAGGTAATGGAACATCTTAAAAAGCAATATTATTTGAACACAATCAGGAACGAGGTATTATACCGCGAGCTTGGCAGGATACTGGAGGCACAGAGGGATGCTGAAGTAGAGGTGGTTGTCCTCAAAGGTGCTGCGCTTGCCGAAACAGTTTATCCAGATAGAGGCTTGAGGCCTTTTAGCGATATAGACCTCTTGATCAGGAAAGAGAATCTGAATAGAACTGAGGATACGCTTACCAAGCTTGGCTATACGTTAGATGCATATGCCACACCGCGCGGGTTCAGTAAAAAATTCGATTACCACCTGCGGTATATCAACGGAATGAGCATTGTTGAGCTTCACTGGGACTTGAGCTTGAGGGCTAGCATCTATAAATATACGAACATTAGACCCGATGCCCTTTGGAGGAACGCGCGGAAGTCAAAAGTTGCAGGCATAGATGTGCTCATTCCCTCGCCAGAGGATTTAATAATCCATTCCTGTATCCATTCAGCCAAACACAGGTATAGCAAGTTAATCTGGCTATATGACATCCGACAGATCGCTGAACGCCATCCGATTGATTGGAAACACCTGATCAGGAGCGCAAAATCGGATCGTACCGCAAGATCGGTTTTCTATGGTCTACTTTTTACAGATGAACTGCTCGGTCCGATTCTGCCTAAGTACGAGCTAAATGAACTTAGACCTCCGATTCCTGAGATTAGATTGTTCACATTTTTTATTCGCTGCGATTCATTCAGCATATTTAATATGGCAAAGGATATGGTTCTACGCTTTCTGCTTATAGATAGGCAAATAGATAGATTGAGATTCCTTGTGACATATCCTGTTGTGTCCCTCGTCTACATACTTCTCGGTCGCAAAAAAAGAACCCTCAGGCGGATAAGAGAAGGAACAGTGGGGCTTTGATACGGAGCTTGTCTTGAAATCAGTCGCGTTTATATTCTATTCGATAGACATGCTCCATGAATACCAATCGATTTAGAACTGTTCCATGCCAGTCTTCGCTGGGAAAAACGCCCACCAACTTAAAATTGAACCGCTTCTCCCCCTCTTCAGCGAACTCATTCCCGTGATAATAAGCCATCACCCTGCCTAACACATACACAGATCGGTTCTGATTTAGCAGGCTCTCTACAGCGTTTATATTGGGCTGAATTGTAGTCAAATTGGTGTAGTAGTTTATAAGCCCTCCCTCATCCAGAGCCACCACGATTGCGTCCTCTCCTGTAAGCGCCTTGAGTCTAGTCGCGAACTCTTTTTGTCCAGCCCATGCATGTCTGGCAGCGACGACAGGTAGAGTGACATAAACCATGTATATGATAAGAAATGCCATAACCACAACAGGGATATGTTTGTTCAAATCTCCCAAACGCTTCAGACCGAAGGCAGCAAAGATGATCAGCAAAGAGAAGCCGGTCAGTATATACCTGTCATAATCACTCAAAGGTATTGAGGCAGAAAAGAGAATGCTGAAAATCGAAAGGCATAGAAGCATGAATACAATCCGACGGCTATATCTATCAAGGCACATACCGAAGATTCCTGGGATGCCCAAAATAATCAAAATAATGCCAGCGAATGAGAACGATGTTATCATTAGATCAAAGACCTCCCCAAGCTGCAATGGCAGCGTCTTGATCTGTACAGATGCAATCCTTACGGGATCATCAATCACCCCTTTTGCACTCGGTATATAAGGACCATATAACAGGGTAAGGCCGATTATTTGTATCAGCAAGATTAAGACCATCTCTCTTGTAACTATGAACTTACTGAAATTATCTCTATAGGTCTGGTGCAGGTTTGCAAGATACATGCCTATGTAAAATGGAAGCAAGAAGATATTTTCAAGCTTAATTGCGATTGAAAACATAAACAAAAAAGAGCTGAAATATACTGATTTTCTACCGGTCTTTAAGGCAAAATAAAAAGCTGCCAATAAGAAGAAGAGAGATTCGACATCGGTAGGCATATACTCGCTGAGAGACCACTGAAGAGGAAAAAATATCATAATTATTCCTGCATAGAGAGCAGGAACTCTTGAGAAGCCAAGTCTAATACAGATTAGATATACCAAGGGGGCAGCCATGGCACCGAACAATACGGAGACAAATATCGTTGTGAACTCAGAACCAAAACCAAACAACTGCAAAAGTCCATAGAAGCCAGCATTTATCAATACAATCCCTGGATGCCCGGGAAAATGAGCATAATGCAGATTCATCGTTTTAAATGTTAGCTCCCCCAGGGACGTGTAACCGACAGAATCTATGTGGAGAAGGCCTGCAGACCTGAATGTAAACCGAATACTAAAAGCAAAACCGAATATAAACAGCGATATCCACCTATCGCTGAACCAGCAGGCTGCCTGACGGAACTCATTAAGTATGCTCTCTTTTTTAGACATATCACAAGCCCAAATGCCACTACAGGTAGTTTATCCCGCGGCGCATAATATAACCAAAGCTTTCTCTATCACTTAAATACTTTATTTATTTAACTGGATTCAGAAAAGTTAAAAAAGCTGCGCACAAATAGGATCAGAGGATAGGATGAAATGCTTCTAGAAAAAGGCATGTTGGATGAAGTAATAATAGGTATGCACCTTGAGACGGACAGTACTATCCGTGTGAAGATCACAGGATGGAGCATGTGGCCTATGATCGGCGATGGCACTGTAGTAGGCATCAAACCAGACCGAAAAAACATCAAAATGGGGGAGATTGTTCTTTTCCGGTCTTCAGGCAGGATGATTACACACAGGGTCGTCAAAACCTACTCCGGTATATTCACCACAAAGGGGGATGCTTCGATATTCTTTGATTCACCTGTACAGGAGCAGGATATCATTGGCAAGACGGTATTTATTGAGAGCGAGGGCAGAAGAATCAATATAGACACAAGCGCATGGGTTTTGCTCAATTGCATACTTGCCTATTATTCCTGCACCTGTGGGATTATACTTGGAAAAATACTGAGGGATGGGGTAACAACTGCCACGCGCCGCTCTACATTCTTCCGCATTGCCGGAGCTATCAATATACTGCTTCCCTTGTTTACCTATATAGTTACCAGGAGGTTCTAGTATGAGTGTTCTCAGTTTGCCATACTGGAAGACATTTTCAATACATGGTACGCTTCTGAACATAAAAACAAACTCGATGGCTGCCATTAAGAACTTCCAGCAGGAATGCGGTTATTTCCATGCTCCCTGCTCGGAGAAAGCAGATTTTACCGTGTACGCCATAGACACTTCCAGAGCTGAGGATAACATTATTAATCGTAAATCTGACGAGAGGAGTTTTTTGCACATCATTGACGCTAACACCAGCCTTACAGTGGACATCGATAGTAAAGAGGCTCTTCTCTGTTCAGTTAACGCCGATTCGCTACCCTTTTTTCTCTGGCAGGTCTCTGAGAGCCTGATCCTGGCGCTCCTCAGGGAGAAGGGCATTCCATGCATGCACGCCGCAGCTATAGAAAAAGATGGAAGAGGCATACTTTTCCCCGCGATGACCTGCAGCGGCAAGACTACCCTGACGATAGAGTTTGTGAGGAGCGGCTACAGGTTCCTAGCCGACGACCTGGTGTTTATCAATGATAATCTTGATGCGCTATGTTTTCCCACAAGAATAGGGGTCACAGATTATACTCTAAGGCGCTTTGCCGATATAATATCGGCTGAGGATTTGATCACAGTGCCCTACTCGTATAAGAGATACTTCAGGCTGGACAGCATATTTACTGGATCAATAGCAGATAGATGCAGACCAGAGTATATACTGTTTCCCTCCCCTGGCAAAGAGACCGCGCTCAAAAAAGCAGCAAAAGCGGACGCGCTGATAAGGCTAATACCCAGCATGTACAACGATAATGAGCTTTTGAGTAACTACCACAGAATGACAGGATTTGATAAATCAGCTATTTTTGAGAGGGCGGCAGACCTGATAGATGCCACGGAGCAGTTCGAACTCACTTTAGGAGAGAGTGGGCTGATGGAGACCATCGGACAATTAATCTGATATCAGTATATAGCCGCTTCTCTCTCCTTCTGTGACGAACGTCACTACGTCCTGAAAGATTTTTTCCCTTCCCTTCCCAGTATCGAACCTTTCGGCGATAGCATCTGCTATATCTTCAAGGCTGTGCGCATCGTCGCAGAGCTCCCATATCACGGTTGCAGTCTGGTTCAGCATATAGGTCTCGTTATTGCTGGGATTAAATAGCACAGCCTCAGCTCCCATCTTTCGCCAGATGAAGCCGGGGTTCCTGCGGGGTTTGGTGGCTGCGACAGCTACCGTGGAATTTATTGAGCTGGTCTCTGCCATTGTTCACTTAGAACGTGAAGGCAAAGGCTTTTACTTCGTGCTCGATTTTTTTAGCTTCGGGTTTTATGTATTCTTGTTTTTTTTCGTTCCTATCCATATTTTTCCACCTATCCATTAAACGGATTGCTTAGTGTAAGTCTACTTTTTACTTTACACGGAGAGGCAGATGACTGCCTACTCCGAAATCAAAATCTCTGCGCTACCACCTGGTTTTCCATGAGCCTCCAGTGTTAAGCTGCTGTCATCTGGTCCCAGTGCCAGGTATTGGGAGATGTCGATATTATACTCTCCGTATTCTGGGATAAAGTACGTGTCACCTTCCCTGCCAAGTTTATTTGAACTGCCTATCAGCCTGAACATCTTATTGTTAATCGTAATCTGAATGCTCCGTACACCGTTGTTTTTAATAAGGAATTTGCTCTCCTTGCTACTCAGAGTACCGCTATATGTAACTGGCTTGCCAGTCTCAAGTGTCAATTCTATCGACAGGGGACAGGCACTGGCTACATTACCTGCCTCATCCTTAGCAGTTATGCGATAGCTTGCAGGTTTATAGAGGTTAATCTTCTTCCGCGTATAAGTTACTGTTTGCTTTGGAGGATAGATATCGTAATCTTTGGTTATAGTGGTCGGCAGGAATCCTTCGACTGTAATCTCGGCGTTAACAAGATCGCTTACCCTCAGATGACCGATTACATTGTTATCCGTAGAATACAGAGGATACACGCTCGGGGGTATTGCATCGTAAATAACTTCAAAACCTGCACTGCCTACATTATAGTCATCAAGTGCATCGCTGCCTGAATCAAATTTTCCATCATTATCGATATCCACAATCATATCGTACTTCCCTGCTGTGTTCGAGTTCCATACTAATTGCGGCTGAATATTGCCGCTTGAGTCTGTGGACACTGTTGTAGTCACGACCGGCGAAATTGTATCACCATGGTTCCAGAGCCTGTCCTGCACTATATAAAGTGGATAAACCTGATTAGGCGCAAAATAATGACCAGTTGCGTATATAGGTGCAGTGTTAGAGCTGTTAAAATAGAATAAATCTTTTTTACCCCAAACAGGGTCGCAACAAACGCCCCATGAATCTAGATGCGGATGGGCTGGCACTGAAGGACTGCAACTACCGCTCTCAACAACCTTTAAATCAGGGGTTGGATGGTTAGTTAAATCTACTTGATTTGATCCATCTGACTCCATGCGGAAAATCTCTGTATTTAAGTCGCTAAGTTTTCTGACGTAATCTATTCTGGTGCCTGTTGGATACTTGTAGTAAGGAGTAAAGTCGTGGTATGTATTATCTGTAAGTGTTTGCAGTTTATTGCCATTCGTATCTATCACTACAATCTGATGGATGCCGTCCATATTTGGATCTTCTGAAAGAATTATTTTTGTACCAGTTGGGTCCCAGGAAGCGGCAGAAACATGCCAGCCCGGTGCATAGATTGTAGTTTCCACTTCTGTATTCGGGTTATATGTTCGAACCTCATCTCCTTTATTATCCTTTGGGTTACTGATATCGGCAGCATAAACTATGAGTTCGTCGGAACGAACGCTTGGATGCCATCTGTTAACTAAAGCATCTCCTATTACCTTTTCTTGAGCAGACCCATCCAAATTCATGCGCCATATTTCACGCTGGTTTTGACCAATGTTATTGAATAACCTGTTAAAGTAGATTTTACCACTCTGACTAACCCAGGGATGATTATCCTGTTTTGTGGACGTTAACGGCTGCTGGTTCGAGCCATCTGGATTCATAATCCAGATATCAAAATCACTGGACCAGACTATTTTGTTGCCATCAGGCGTAAAAACAGGATGTTGATCAACTACTAAGTTAAAGGTAAGACGCGTTTGAGCAGACCCGTCTTCATTCATGATATATATTTCCCAGTTACTATCGCGGCTTGCTGCCCAAGTAACTTTGCCGTCATAATAGTTACTAGCATATGCCGGAACTATAAAGAATGTCAGCAAGAACCAACTTAGTACTATGCTCTTTTTTCTCAACTTCAAACCATTCAAACATTTTTCCCCAAGACCCGAAAGTCTTTCCTTGGACATTTCCCACATTTCTATTGACCTCCTAATTAAAGATGGTCATTTGTCTGAAAATTCATTCCGGTCAACGAACTTTTTTGCTACACTTTCAGTATATCTCTAGATTATGATTTTGAACCCAGAATGTATTTTCACCTACCATCCTATCCAATTTTGTTGATTTTCTTATAATATATAAGCTATTCGTTATTACCTGGAGTTATTGTTCTATATCAAGAGAGCATATTTTCACGGTTCTCAGTTCTGCTCATTTCCCGAACAGCCTTTCAAACAGCCCCAGCTTAAACCTCACGCTATTAATAAAAACCTCTGCGCCTTGCGCTTTTGATACTCTACCCACCTTTTTTGCAGTGATTCTTCCACCTATGGTATTTCCTATGCTTTTTATCTCATCCGCTACTATCTCCCCGCCTGCCATGCCGCTTCCGGTCTCTTCCCCTGCTCTCTTTGCAACTATCTTCCCTCCCCGCATGCACGCTCCAAGCATATCGCCTGCCGTATCGATCTCGATGCAGCCCCTTTCAAGTTCAAACCCTGTATAGTCAAGACTGTTCACCTCAAGATGAAACGTCTCAGGATGCATATACTCGGCGCAGAGGGATGTCAGATACCCCAGCACCATCTTCTCGTACATGTCCTGAGGATTTGAACGCTTAATAATCTCTTTAATCGCGCTGCAATCCGCAGGGGCTACCCGTTTTATCTCTGGTTTGCTGACATTCTCAATCTGTTTGATTATATCATCGAGTTTCATAAATAAAAATTGCCGACCTAATAAACGAGCCACAGAGACACTGAGGCACAGAGAGCTTTTTTGAAATATTTCTCTGTGTGTCTCTGTGCCTCCGTGGCGATTGTTTTTATATAGACTATGAAATTTAGACGCTATCTAATATTTGTTATGGGGCCGCTGAGATTTGAACTCAGGTCTCATGCACCCCAAGCATGAAGGATGGACCAGGCTACCCTACGGCCCCTTGATTTGATGAACCCTGCTAGAAAGAATGCCAGTCCTTTCCGAAGAATTCACCAGAGGTGCATAGCCTTAGATATCCTGTCAGTATTTTACTCTTTCTGATTTGTCGGTATTTCGTTGTTTGACGAAGTGACCTTCGTTAGTTTTATATGCTCCAACATCGTTACCCATTGATTACATGACTGATAATGCAGCCGTTGCTTCGATTTCTACTCCGCCTGCTCCTGCTATCAACGGTGCCTACAAGGACCTGAGACATAAACTTGCTGAGAAAATGGCAGGCGAAATAACGCTTTCTGATAACCCTGGTGAGACATTGAAGAAATGGCGCACCCTGTTTGAGATATCCCAATCAGACCTTGCCGCGTTCCTGAAAGTCTCACCATCCGTGATAAGCGACTATGAGAGCGGCAGGAGGAAATCGCCCGGCATCTTTATAGTGAGCAAGATCGTCGATGCCATCCTGGATATGGACGTGGCGCGGGGCGGAGCGAAGATCCGATCTTACGAGAGCATACTGCACGGGGATTTCAATGCAGATGCGATATACGATATTCATGAATATCTCTCACCTATCTCGGTGGAGGAGATGATCCGGCTGATCAAAGGAGAGGTGGTATACAGCCCGAACAGCGAATATATAAAGCCGCTGTACGGATACACTGTAATCGATAGTCTGAAAGCCATTCTTCAGCTCTCATATAACGAGTTCCAAAAGTTGTACGGATGGAGTTCCGAGAGGGCTATGATCTTCACGAACGTCTCAACAGGCAGGTCGCCTATGGTGGCATTGAGGGTGACAAACCTGAAACCGGCTTTAATCGTGGTACACGGGCTTACTGCATCGCGCATCGACCCAATAGCAGCCAAAATCGCAGAGATCGAGCATGTACCCCTTATAACATCTGTAGTACCGATAAACGACTTAGTCCGTGCATTGCAGTCACATGACGTAAAACATTAAAAAACATTGAATTTTTCTTTTAAAAGCAAACTAGAGGGATAAAATGGATGTTGGAATTGTTTCATATGGCGCTTATATACCGCGCTTTAGGATCAGGACCGAAGAGATCGCTAAAGTGTGGGGCGATGATGCGAACAGTATTATGGAAGGGCTGATGGTCTATGAGAAATCAGTGCCAGATATGGATGAGGATACGATCACGATAGCAGTGGAGGCTGCGCGCCACGCGATAAACCGCGCAGGAGTGAACCCTGAAAGGATCGAGGCTATATTCACAGGCTCAGAAAGCCACCCGTATGCCGTAAAACCCACAAGCACTGTCGTGGCTGAAGCCATCGGAGCTACTCCCAGCCTCACGGCTGCTGATTTCCAGTTCGCATGCAAGGCTGGCACCGCCGCTATCCAGGCATGCCTCGGTATGGCTGGCTCTGGCATGATAGATATGGGGCTGGCGATCGGCTCGGATGTCTCGCAGGGCGCACCTGGCGATGCGCTTGAGTACACTGCCGCTGCCGGCGGAGTGGCATACGTTATTGGCAGGGATAACCAGGTAGCAAAGATAGAGTCCACGTATTCGTACACCACAGATACGCCTGATTTCTGGAGAAGAGAGGGAATGCCTTATCCAGAGCACGGAGGCAGGTTCACGGGCGAGCCGGCTTACTTTAAGCACGTGACCTCTGCTGCATCCACACTTATGACAAGAATGGGCACAAAACCCTCGGATTACAATTACGCGGTGTTCCACCAGCCGAACGGCAAGTTCCCTGTGCGCGTGGCAAAAACGCTCGGTTTCTCAGGCGAGCAGATAAAACCGGGTCTTGTGGTCACCCGACTCGGGAATACATATTCAGGCTCGTGCATGATGGGTCTGGCTGCAACCCTGGATATCGCAAAAGCCGGGGACAGGATACTTATGACCGCTTTCGGCTCAGGCGCAGGGAGCGATGCTTTCAGCATAAGCGTGACAGACAGGATAGATACTATCCGCAGCGGCGCCCCCAGTGTTGAAAAACTGCTGGCTAACCCGATATACATAGATTATGCACGGTACGCGAAACATAAAGGTAAGATCAAGCTATGAGGTGATTATTGATGAGGGACGTTGCAATTATAGGAGTCGGATGCACTGAATTCGGCGAGTTATGGGATAAATCGTTCAGGGAGATTTTCGTTGAGGCTGGGATAAGCGCAATTCAGGATGCAGGCATACAGGGCGGGAAGATAGATGCGCTTTACGTCGGGAACATGAGCGGCGGCAGGTTTATCGAACAGGAGCATATCGGTGCGCTGATCGCCGATTACGCGGGGCTGGCAAGCCTCCACATACCATCAACGCGCGTGGAGGCGGCATGTGCCTCTGGCGGTCTGGCGCTGCGCCAAGGGATCATCGCTGTCGCCTCGGGATACCACGATATTGTGATAGCTGGCGGGGCTGAGAAAATGACTGACGTGGATGTCGAGACTACAACGGATGCCCTTGCTGCTGCGGCTGATAGGGAATGGGAAGGCGTTATGGGCGCGACCTTCCCGGGGCTTTACGCCATGATAGCAAGGCTCCACATGCACAGGTACGGTACAACAAAGGAGCAGCTTGCATCTGTTGCTGTTAAGAACCATCACCACGGCACAATGAACCCGAAAGCGCAGTTCCAGAACGAGATTACGATAGACACGGTACTGAATTCTGTCATGGTAGCCGACCCACTGCACGTATTTGACTGTTCGCCTATCTCAGACGGCGCTTCGGCTGTCGTCCTGGCTCCTGCCGAGGTAGCTCACAAGTATACAGATACGCCCATCTACGTAAAAGCCTCAGCCCAGGCAGGCGGAACGCTCTCGCTTCACGACAGGAAGGATATAACAACGCTCGATGCGACCTTAGCTGCGGCAAAGAGGGCGTATGATATGGCAAAAGTCACACCCAATGATATTGATTTTGCAGAAGTACACGATTGCTTTACCATAGCAGAGATATGCGCCATCGAAGACCTGGGTTTCGTGAAGAAAGGCGAGGGCGGGAAGGCTTCGCTTGAAGGCATGACCGCCATCGGAGGAAAGATACCTATAAACACCTCAGGCGGATTAAAAGCATGCGGTCATCCTGTCGGGGCGACCGGGGTAAAGCAGGCTGTTGAAATAACGCTGCAGCTTCGCGGCGAGGCGGGCAAACGCCAGGTGGACGGGGCGGAGATCGGTCTTACCCACAACGTGGGAGGCACAGGCGGCACTGCTGTCGTACACATATTCGGGAGGGAGAGATAAAATGTCAGTTCCACGGTTCTGGAGACGGTTAAAAAACCTGTACAATCTTATAGGCACCCAGTGCAAAAAATGCGGAGAATACCACTATCCTCCAAGGAACCTGTGTCCAAAATGCAGGAGGAGCAGCCTCATCATTCCATATAAATTCAAAGGACTGGGTGAGGTGCTGACATATACTATAGTGCACAGTTCTACGAAGGATTATGAAAAGCATACGCCCTATATACTTGCCATAATTAAACTGGATGAAGGTCCAAGCCTTACCTCGCAGGTAATATGCGACCATTCCCAGATCCACATAGGCATGAAGGTAAAATCCACATTCAGGAGACTTGGTGAAGAGAGCGAGAAAGGAATGATATACTACGGGACGAAATTTATTCCTCTTGAGGGATAAGGGGAGCGGCTCTCATCGCTTACTGCCTTCGCTATATAAATAATGGCTTTTTTTATATTTTTAACTTAGCGTGAATAGTTACATTCATTAGTTATTATTTAGAATATTACTGTAAAATGTATAACCACACTCAAAGATCTCCTGTTGTCGGTGAACTGGCAGAAAAAATCAGCCCTTTTTTCTCTGTTTATGAGGTGCAGCAGCAGGGCGATACTCTCTATTTCTTTGTCATCCCGAAGGCGGATATGCTGGAAGTCAAGGAACATGACGGCGGCAGTGCATCTTTTTTAGAGCCAAATGTGGTATTCCAGAAGCTGTGGTCAGCTTTTGCTGAGAAAGGGTACCAGTTCTCTTTTAAAAATGAATTCGGCGAATATATCCTGATAGCTTCTCCTTTCAGGCAAACCCATGAACGTATATGGATAAATGCAGTCCTGGCTCTTGCCACATTTATTACTACCATGGTAATGGGTTCATTCCTGTTCGGGGCTGACCCGATAAGCAACCCCTCTGATGTCGTGAGGGGCATTCCTTTCACGATAGCGATAATGGCTGTGCTCGGATCCCACGAGACAGGGCACTACATAGTCGCCAAGAGGCACGGCATGCAGACGTCATTACCGTATTTCATCCCGTTCCCGAGCCTTGTCGGGACGATGGGGGCTGTTATCAGGCACCGCGGACCAATACCCAACCGCAAGGCTCTCTTCGATGTGGGGATAGCAGGTCCGCTGATAGGGCTGTTCGTATCGATCATTGTAACTATTATTGGTCTGCTCCAGCCTCCTGTCGCCGCGGTACCAGACGGGTCTCAGATCCAGCTAGGGATTCCCCCGCTATTTGAGTTCATAGCCAGCATCATACCTGTCGCAGATATATCGGTAATGCACCCCATTGCATTTGCAGGCTGGGTAGGCATGCTTGTAACAGCCCTTAACCTCATCCCTGCAGGGCAGCTGGACGGGGGGCATATGCTCCGCGCAATGATCGGGGAGAGGGCTTCGCATGTTTCCGCGCTCATGCCTCTTGTTCTTCTCATCGCAGGCGGTTATATGAGCCTGGTCCGGAACCAGGACGGCTCCATGTGGTTATTCTGGGGGCTGCTGCTTGTCGTATTTGCTGCCGGGGGTCATCCGAGACCTCTTAACGATGATGTCCCCCTTGGGAAAGGGAGAATGGTTCTGGGGATAGTTACTTTTATCCTGGGGCTTCTCTGCGTAACGCTTGTGCCTTTTCAGGTATTGTGAAATAGAATATCGAACCTTTGCCAGGTTCAGATTCAGCCCATATCCTGCCGCCGTGGCGCTCTACTATCTTCTTGCAGATCGCAAGACCAATACCAGTACCCGGATATTCGCTCTCAGTATGCCCGCGCTGGAATAGCTGGAAAAGATGACTCATGAATTCCGTAGCTATACCGATCCCGTTATCTTTAACTGAGAAAAACCACTCATCTCCTTTTCTCCTGGCAGAGACATGTATGCGCGGCGGCTCCTCTCTCTTTCTGAATTTGATTGCATTGCTGATAAGGTTCTGGAACAACTGGACCATTTGAGAGGCATCAGCCATTACAATAGGCAGAGGGTCGTGCGTCACTGCGGCACCGCTTTGCTCGACAGCCAGCTTCAGATTGTTCACAGCCTGGTCAAGTACAGCCTCACAATCGGTCGGCTCAAATGGTTTACCGCGCGTGCCGACGCGTGAATATTCCAGGAGATCATTGATCATCCTCTGCATCCGCGCTGCTCCGTCCACTATATAAGCTATGAACTCATCAGCACTCTTATCCAGCCTGCCTCTGTACCTTTTCTCCAGAAGCCGGGCAAAGCTTGAGACCATGCGGAGAGGCTCCTGGAGATCGTGGGAGGCTATGTAGGCGAACTGCTCCAGTTCGGCGTTCGAGCGCGCCAGGTCCTCTGTACGGCGTATCAGCTCTTCTTCAGCCCTCTTGCGCTCTGCGATTTCAGCCTGCAGGGATTCGTTTACTTTTGCAAGCTCTGCAGTGCGCTCCTTTACCCGCTTTTCTAACTCATTATACGCTCTATGCAGTTCTTCTTCAGCCCTTTTGCGCTCTGTGATATCATGTATAATGCCGGTGTAAAATGTTCCTTTATCCGTTTTCCACATGGTAACAGAGAGTTCCAGTGGGAACTCGGTGCCGTCTTTCCTGAGTCCATAAAATTCAAGCGTTTTTCCGATATATTTTGATTCGCCTGTCAACCTTAACCGCTTCAGCCCTTTTATATGAGCTTCTCTGTACCGTTCAGGCATCAGGATAGTGACCTGTCCTCCCATTGCTTCTTCCTCAGTATAGCCAAAGATGATCTGTGCGCCTCTGTTCCATGAGATAATGTTCCCGTTACTGTCTTCTGAAATAATTGCATCGTTAGCTGCCTGGGCAAGGGAGCGGTATTTCTCTTCAGCCGCATGGAGAAGTTTTTCCTCTGCTTCAGCCAGTTTTTCGTAAGGCAGCTCTACTGAGGACTTATACAGGGCAAGATAAATGAAAAGAAATGCTGTCAGTTTTAACAGATGTCCAGACAGGTCGTATTCAAAATAAGTAAGGTCGCTAAAGATTATAACAATAAAGCCGTCTATTAAATATAACAGGTGCTTCTGCCCTGTTCTCTTAAGCCTTTTTGCATACAGGTAGCTTGCATACAGAACGAACAATGTAGTTACAAGCTGCAAAGATATTAATGTTATAGAAAGACCGCTATTTCTGTACAGTACAGGCAGATAATCGGGATATAATAATGCGGGAACAAGAGAGATTAAAAATAGAATAACCGCAAGTACTGACAGGTTAGTTTTATTAATTAATCCGGAAAGCGTATCTTTATAGACATATGCACTTGCAAGAAATAATATGCCGGAAATGAGGCGCGCCTCGGTATGTAAGACCCCTGCCTTCTGGAAAGAATTCGGCGTGATAAAATCCGGCATGAACGGGTAAGAGAGCGTATGGAACAGTTCGATGAGCCCGATAACAAGAAGGGTCGTGCCCATGAACAGTGCGTGATTATCCCTGCTCCGGCTGTATGCAAACCATGCAGTTGCGAATATTGAAAAAGAAACAAAAATAGGGAAAAGATCGGATAATATCTCGGCAGATATGCCCAGTGAGCTTATAGGTGCAGGTAACTCTCCAAGAGGTTCTTCAAAAAGAAAACCGACAAAGAATACTGCCAGGATAATTACAAGCAGCTTTAAAAAATGCATTACATTTAAGCTATTTACTGCAGTCTTCCTGTTCAACATTTGAGCTGGATAACCCCCTACATTGTGGTTAGATTAGTTCGTTATTTATCTTAAATCTGCTCTGAGAGGCATGGTATCATTAGACCATCCTTAACCACAAATTATTTATGGTAGTAATACTTTATGGGTGTAAATAATACTGCCAGTAATAATATGGTGATACAATGTTAGGTGGATTCAGTGAAGAACAGATAAAACGATACTCACGACATATCATCCTCCCCGAAGTAGGCGGGAAAGGACAGAAAAAGCTTCTCTCCTCGAAGGTCTTATGCATAGGCGCAGGGGGGCTTGGCGCGCCCATAATTGAATACCTTGCAGCCACAGGGGTCGGGACGCTCGGAATAATAGACGACGATACCGTTGACCTGAGCAACCTCCAGAGACAGGTTATACACGGCGGGAACGTAGGCGTACCCAAGGTCGAGTCTGCAAAGCGTTTCGTCAACAATCTCAATCCCGACATCGAGGTAAGAACGTACAAAGAGCGGCTGAATGCAGGCAACGTCGTTGATATATTCAAAGAATACGATATTGTGGTTGACGGCTCTGATAATTTTGCAACGCGGTACCTCGTGAACGATGCCTGCGTGCTCACCCGTACTCCCCTGTCCCACGGCAGCATATACAGGTTCGAGGGTCAGGTGACGACGATAATACCTCATGAGGGACCGTGCTACAGGTGTCTCTTTGAGCACGCGCCTCCGCCCGGGATGGTGCCGAGCTGCCAGGAGGCTGGAGTGCTCGGCGTGCTGCCCGGCATAGTGGGAATCATCCAGGCGACCGAGGTTGTGAAATACCTGCTCGGAATAGGCGAACTGCTCGTAGGACGGCTTATCTATTATGACGCCCTCAATATGACCTTTGACGAGATCAAGGTACGGCGGAACAAGAGCTGTCCCGCATGCGGAGATGAGCCGAAGATAACCTCGATACAGGAAGAGATATACGGAGAATCATGCAGGATCTGGTGAGAAAAATGGCAACAGAACTGGATTTAAAAGGCGAGGTGTGCCCTTACACCTTTGTAAAGACCAAGCTCAAGCTTGAGGAGCTTGAGAGCGGCGAGGAGCTGGCTGTAACTTTCGACCATGCCCCGGCTGTTGAGAACGTGCCGCGCAGCCTGAAGAACGAGGGGCACAAGATACTGGGGATCGAGCAGCAGGGCGACCACCTCTGGAGAGTAAGGATACGCAAGGCATGAAGCTCGGGATACTCCTGACCACAAGCCCTGAGAACGAGAACACCAGTACTGTTATCGCCATAAGCAGGGCAGCGCGCGAGCAGGGTCATGAGGTCTCCATTTTTTTGATGTACGACGGCGTGTACAACATCCATAAGAAAGAATTCGCAGAGC
>JAPMTX010000008.1 GCA_026552855.1 Candidatus Methanoperedens sp.
TCTCCTTCCTCGATATAGTTGAGGGCAGGATCCACGCTCCTATCTACAACGCAACTGTGGCGTATGATGAGAGGGAGATGTTGACATCTATTCAAGGGGGAGTGATTGACATAGCAGCTCTCAGTCCGGATGGGAAAAATATTCTCTATTCGCACTGGATCGGGCAGTCGATAACGATGGTAAATGGAGATATTTGGGTGATGAATGTGGATGGAAATGGCAGGAGGCAACTGACGAATAGCTCCGGAAGCATGTGGGGAATATGGAGTCCTGACGGGAAGAGGATAGCTTACCTTTCGTACTCAGGAGACTTTGGTTGGTTTGGAGATGATACGAAAAAGTACGAAGATAGTTCCGAGATATGGGTCATGAATGCCGATGGAAGCGACAAACAACTTCTTTTGAGCATCCCATTTCCATATGGGGTTATATGGTCTGATCTGAATTGGAGTCCTGATGGCTCAAAGTTGGCTTTTGGGTGGACTCCGAATATAGTAGGTGACCGAAGCGACATCTACCTGTTAGATGTGCCTGCCACTACGAAGAAGGAAACATCATGAAGGTGGGGAGGAAGCGACCGATTCATGAAATATAAATCAGGTGGAAGAAGGTGTGCCATCAGGATAGTTGGAGTAACCGCGCTGGCACTCATATTGTTAGCAGGCAGCGCGGGCGCAGCACCTTCTGAAGAATGGAACAAAACGTTCGGAGGATCGGGAGATGATATTGCTTATTCTGTCCAGCAGACCTCAGACGGTGGTTATGTAGTTGCAGGTTACACGAATTCATATGGGGCTGGTGATGATGATGCATGTCTGATCAAAACAGATGGAAATGGTAACGAGGTATGGAACAGGACGTTTGGGGGATCAAGTTTTGATAGAGCTTTGTCCGTCCAGCAAACCTCGGATGGCGGTTTTGTCCTTAGTGGCGAAACATACTCATATGGTGGTGAGGGCTATAATGCATGGATCATCAAGACCGATGCAAATGGCAGCGAGCAATGGAACAGGACTTTAAAGGGAAGACATGCCAGTTCTATCCAGCAAACCTCAGATAGCGGATATATTATTACTGGTGGGTCGTCATTTTCATTGTCGGGGCCTCCTTTTACTATCTGGCTTGTCAAGACTGATGAGAATGGCAATGAGTTATGGAACAGGACATTCGAGAGCGGGAAAGGTGACTTTGTAAACTCTGTGCGGCAGACCTCATATGGCGGATATATAGTGGCTGGTGGGTACTATTCGTATTGGGGCACTGCTGCCTGGATTATAAAAACAGATACTTACGGTAACCAGCAATGGAGCAAAACATTTCTGGGAAAAGGCTGTCCTGAGGCTCCTGTTCCTCCGGCGAAACCTGTACCTCCGGTAAAAGGCAGTACTATGGCAAATGCCATCCAGCAGACTTTGGATGGAGGCTATATTATTGCAGGATATATAGAAGTCTATAGCAATTGTAACGGTGAGGTCTTATTAAGGGATAGTGAGGTTTTATTAATAAAGACCGATGAAAACGGCAACGAGCAGTGGAATAAAACATTTGGTGGGGACTACGAGGATAAAGCATCATCTGCTTGGCAGGTCACAGATGGCGGATATATAATCTCAGGTAGCAAATGCTTAATAAAGGCTGAACAATGCAATGAATGGCTCGGCAATAAATGCATAAGTGGGGTAGTACGATGCGATGCATGGCTTATAAAGACAGATGCAAATGGCAATGAACAATGGAATAAAACATTCGAGGGAATAGAAAGGGAGACGTTTACTTCAATTCAGCAGACCCGAGATGGCGGCTACATAATCGCAGGTACCACAAACTCCTACGGCTCCGGTGGACGTGATGCCTGGCTAATAAAAGTGGATGGAGCATCGATTGAAATAGCCGAAGCCCCAACCGGAAGCCCAACTGAAACGCTGGCGGCAAACCCGACACAAGCTTTGACAACAGTTCCAACCGGAACCAATACAGTAAAATCTTTCGAAAAGGCTGCCGGGTTTGAGGTTGTTCTGGCGATAGCAATACTTCTGGCAGTATATATAGCCGGACGGAAGATGAAGTAAAAAGGGAGAATGATATGGTATCAAGGAACACAATTGTAACAACCGTTATAATACTGCTATTACTTTCGGTTCTGTTCAGCGGATGTACTGGAAAAAAGAATATCGCCCCGGCACCTGACCCAATACAGAAAGAAACAGTGGATGTCTCATCCCGAAACTTAACCAATTCATCAAAAGATGAAAATATGCCTGAAATCAAAATAACATCCTTCTCAAGCATATATTTGCATGATAATAATGAATATATTTATTTGTTCGGGTGGGAAAATGTGCCTGGAAACGAAAGTCGAGGATTGCTGAATTATCTCAAGAACGATCTCCATATTGACTGGGTGGAAAATGCGCAAATCACAAGAGATGACGCAAATAAAACTATTCGTGTTTTTACTGATGAAAACTCGATCGAAATAATGCGATATAATGAGAGATCAATCCTGAAAATCGGGGATATCTATGATTTGTGGGTAAGAGAGGAAAATGGGACGCATAACGTATATGACATAAAATCCGGGAATAAATATGATGTTTTAGAAAGATATTATGCGGTATATGATCTCTCAATAAAAAATAATGGCTCGGATCCTTTATATTTTAAACTGAACGACCTGCGCCTGCATGAAGGTGACCGGATATTCAACACTGCGACCCTTGAACCTTATGGTTCAAGTTCATTAGAAGTGTTGCATGACCTCGAAAGAGAAAATAAATTACAGGATACAATCCTGCTGCCAGGTCAAACTGTAAATGGAACAGTGACTTTTCGTGTTAATTCTTTGTATAATGAATCATTTTTACTGATTTACAACACAACTCCCGTAACCTCAGCATCCTTTGAAAAAAGCATCGAAGCCCTCAGGACTGCAGATCATTTCAATTATGCAACGGCGCTGGGCATACCTCCATATGTCAATTGTCATCAACGGGGCGAAATGACAGGCTCCTATGTACCCTTTTTTGATGACTATTGTGATGCCTGGGCGAACTGGATGAACAGGAGTATTTTCGAAACCTTTCAAAAGTCCGATGTGGAGCGAATGCAAAAGTCGCCACCCGATAATATACCGCGGATAGAGATGGTCTATGCATTAAGGGTCATACCTGAAAGGAATATAACAATGTCTCCTGTTACAAAACGGTTCGATATGTCACATCTTCTTGTTACCGATGATACTGGAGAGGAAATTATCAATACATCCAGAATTGAAGGAATGGCAGTAATGAGCAACAAGACCTATACATTCAAACCCCAATGGAACCTGAATTTTCCAGGGATGAATTTTTCCAATGCGTCTGTAGTGCGGATTTCATTTTCAGGATTATATTTTGCCTCTGGTAGATTGAGCATTAATAATCAGGATGTCATAATGGATGATAAATTGAATATTATCGTTGTAAGAAATTATCCCAGTCAGTTTATAAGCTGATCAGAAGGTATCAGTTCAGCTTCATGGAATCAGATTTCGAGGAGTATATGAAAAAATACAAC
>JAPMTX010000051.1 GCA_026552855.1 Candidatus Methanoperedens sp.
AGTAATAGGATTAATAGGTCCAAAGAAATCCACCTCCACTTTGCAACATTAAAGGAGGTGGATTTCTAGAAATAAAAGACTATCACCTTTAGGTTGGCTGTGTGAACATCAGTAAATAAAATAAATAGTACTCAATGGTAATGCAAAAGCAGATAATCAAACACCCCTACATTACAACTGATCCCAAAATAAATAAAGGTAGCCCGATAATCGCGGGAACAAGGATTCGAGTACTGGATATAATCATTGAGTACGAGTACCTGGGTCTTACGCCTGATGAAATAATTAATGCGCATACCCATCTTATTCTACCTCAGGTGCACGATGCCCTGTCTTTTTATTATGAACACAGGGAGGAACTGGACGCTGAGATCAGGCAGAGAAAAGAGAAAATAAAAAACTGCATAGAAAAATTCCTGTAAGCTTAAACGCATAGGTTTTGCAAGAATTTCCAAAACCACAACGTTTTTAAAGGTCTTCATACAATTATAGTACGATTTGCATAGATGCGAATAGATATTCATCCATGCAAACAATCATCCATAGAAAAGTAGTTAGATATTCATAATTATACACGGTACGTAGAAACCAATAATGTACCTATATAACAATGTTGATGGTCATTTCCAATAATGGACGAGAAATAACGTGGGCGGCTCCTGACATAGGAGCTACTGACTAGTGTAAAAACGTTAAATTAGCCCTGACTGATGAAACTTTTTTCTAACTACTGTTCAAAGGGAGGGTACTATATATGCAAAATTCAGATACAACGAAATACATCATTCATGCTAAAATAAAAGCAGACGGAGTTATTGAGCGCCCTGACGTCATCGGGGCGATATTCGGACAGACCGAGGGGTTGATAGGCGCAGACCTTGATCTTCGGGAACTTCAGAGGAGCGGCAGGATCGGCAGGCTTGAGGTGAACATCAAGTCCAACATGGGAAAATCCACAGGCACGATAGAGATCCCATCAAGCCTTGACAAAGTCGAGACCGCAGTGCTTGCAGCAAGCCTTGAGACCATTGACAGGATAGGTCCCTGCATTGCCAACATCGGCATAGCGAAGATCGAAGATGTCAGGACCTCGAAAAGAAAAAAAGTCATAGATCGCGCCAAGCAGATACTCTCTGAGATGTTCGACGAGATGCTGCCTGAGAGCCAGGAGATCACGGACGAGGTGAGACAGTCCCTCCGTATCGAAGAGATAACGACGTACGGGAAAGAGAACATCCCCATGGGACCCAACGTCATTGATTCTGACGCTATAATCGTTGTCGAGGGCAGGGCTGACGTGCTGAACCTCCTGCGGTACGGCATTAAGAACGCAATCGCCGTAGGCGGGACGAACGTGCCCCAGGCTGTGATGGAACTGTGCAAGAAAAAGACAGTCACGGCTTTTACAGACGGCGACAGGGGCGGAGAGCTGATAATCAAAGAACTGCTGCAGGTAGCGGACATAGATTACATCGCCCGCGCACCTGACGGGAAAGGGGTTGAGGAACTCGTCCAGAAGGAGATACTGAAATCTCTGCGGCAGAAGATACCTGTAGAGCAGGCATTCGACTACTACCAGGTCAGCAAGAAGAGAAGGGTAGCGATCATGGAGGCTACCAGAAGAAAGACCGGCGGAAAGAGCGAGCAGGCAGCCACTGAAGAGATAGACGTACCCCCGGCTAAAGAAGAACCTGCCGGGATTGAGCTTCTTGCTACCGAACCTGAGAAGCCCAAATTAGTAGAGGAACCCGCTGAAGTAGTGGAGAAAGAGGTTGAAAAAGAAAAACCGGGCAGGGTGAGCCCTTTCCGAGAGCACATAACCCAGTTGAGCGGAACGCTCAGCGCCCGGCTGCTCGATGAGAACAATAATATCATAAACGAGGTACCTGTTCGCGACCTTGCAAGCGCATTAAAGGACGCCAACGGCAATATCGCAAGCGTGGTATTTGACGGAGTGATAACCCAGAGGATAGTGGATATCGCCTCTGAGAAGGGAATATCGAACCTGATAGGCGCAAAGATAGGGAACGTGGTTAAAAGCCCTGCCTCGATACACATCGAGACCTCCAACGACCTGTAGGAATCAGGATGTGGGTAGAGCCCTGTCCTGATTTTAACCCCGGAAACCCTCTCTTCGTATGCATCTTGGCTAACACGGGGACGGCAAAGATACCGAGGATTTCCGCCGCAGGAAAATCCCCGGAACTTACAGATTACACGCCCGCCGCGGATGCCGAGCTTGTTGAGACTGGCAATGCCATCAGCATCACCGAACCTGCGATGTGCCCCTCAGGCGCACCCACGCCCGCGGTGCTGACAAGAGCCTCAATGCTGCTTACTAGTATCCCATGTCTCTTTATCAATGCGGGTCTGAACATCAAACCGAAGATACCTTTTATTGACCTGAATGCCCAGCCGGGCGGGGATATCCGCAAAGGGCAAGCAGTTGCCGATGTTGGCGGTATCTATAAAAGATCAGTGTCTCTCGGCAAAAAGCTCTCAAGGCTCTCTGATCTTGTAATAATAGGCGAGAGCGTGCCAGGCGGGACAACGACTGCAATGGCAGTGATGAGAGCCCTCGGCTATGACGGCAGGGTCTCATCCAGCTTCCCCGATAACCCGCTCGGTCTTAAAGATGCAGTGGTAAACGAAGGGATGAGAAGAGCGGGTCTCTCTTTTGGCAGTTTAAAACATGAACCGCTCCGCGCCGTGGAATGCCTCGGCGATCCGATGATGGCTGCCGCCGCAGGACTTGTGGACGGGCTTGATACAAAAATCATCCTTGCAGGCGGAACGCAGATGGTCTCAGTCCTCAGCATAATCAAAGCTCTCAATCTCAAGAGAGATGTCTCGATTGCCACGACATGCTATGTTGCCAGCGATACCACAGCCAATTTCAGAGAGATGGTAGAAATCCTGGGCTACCAGGCGTTTACAGCCGATCCGGGCTTTGGCAGCGCCAGGTTCAGGGGGCTGCGGATGTACGAGAGCGGCGATGTCAAAGAGGGTGTGGGCGCAGGCGGCGCCATGCTAGCTGCTGCGATGATGGGCTTTTCACAGGAAGAGTTCAGGGAGAAAGTGGAAGAGGTATGCGAAAGTATTTTCTCCTCCGGCGGCAGGAAATGATCTCCCGTATCATTGCGGTATCCGGACTATTTCCCCTGTCCTCTTATAAGTCTTCAATCCGGAAGGCAGTCTCTCCCCGAACTCCTGCGAGCGCAGGGATTCGATGAGGCGCTTTAGTTCCCTGCTCTCCAGAAGATGCAGAGGTACGACAAAATCATACTCTTCGTCTGCGATCTTGATGAACGTAAGCCCGTTCATCTCTGCGACCGTACGTATCCCAACCCCGGCATCAGCTTTTCCAAGTCTTACTGCCGAGGCGACTGCACTGTGCGTCTTTGCTTCTGTATTATAGCCGCTTATACTCCCTGTCAGCTCTCCAAACGGTATTCCCCTCCGGGCTGCTATCTCCCTGAGTTTCATATCCGTCAGGACGCGCGTTCCAGAGCCTGTATTCCTGTTAATGACCCTCGCATTTACGATATCTTCAAGACCCTTGATTTTGCTGTCCTTTCGCACCATCAAGCCCTGTTCTCTCAGATAGCCTTTAACTATTACTGCATTTTTTATTCCGAACCTCTTCAGGAAAGGGATGTTATATTCACCTGATTCGTCCAGGAGATGTACCCCGGCTATACCTGCAGTACCGCTTCTGATGGCGCTCAATCCTCCTGAAGAGCCGACGTTCATCACACGCATCCTCAGTTTTGAAACGTCGGCAAGCGTATCAAGTCCAAGACAGTGGCTTCCCACAAAAAGAAGATCTGGCGTTTCAACCTCCCCGAACAGTGTTACTTCCACGGTCTCTCCTGCCTCTATGATCTCAACATCGGATGGTATCTCGATAAAGCCGTCCGCCTCCGAGAGCGTGGTTATCGCGCCTGAACCTTTCTCTACCGGATAAGCCAAGCCCCGTACCAACCCGACCGGGAGAAGCTGGCTTCTCCCCTCGGAGCGCACCCTGACAGCCATTTTCGCACTCGCTTTTTGCCGTTCCTCTTTCCTCCCCGTTAGTCTTCTGATAAGTGGAGCCGCGAATTCGTTGAAAATGGTCAGCGAGGATGCAGGATATCCCGGAAGACCCAGTACAGGTTTCCCAAATACTTTTCCGATGATGGCTGGTTTTCCGGGCTTGATATCGATCCCGTGGACAAGGACAGTGCCGTCCTGCTCTATGAGCCTGTACATCACATCGCCTGAACCGGCTGATGTGCTACCTGAAGTAAGGATGATATCGCAATCCTCTGCAGCCTTCTTCAGCGCATCCCTGATCTCAGCCTCATCATCCCTTATTAAGCCGTAGCGGAGTGGTGTTCCACCGCATTCCTTCACCGCCGAGGCGATGGAGAAAGAGTTTATATCGTAGATTTTTCCAGGCTCCAGTGCATGTCCAGGCTCTGCAAGTTCGTTCCCGGTTGAGATGATACACACTCTCAGCGCGTACACTCTAACCGCTCTCCTGCCTGTTGCAGCCAGGACGCCTGTTTCCCTGGCGCCAAGGTGCGTACCTTTCCTCAATACTCTCTCCCCCACCATGATATCCGAGCCTGCATGCATTACGTTCTCGTTGATAGAGACAGGACGGAGAATGCACAGGTCGCTATCGAGCCCTGTATACTCGACCATCACGACAGCGTCCGCGCCTGCGGGCATGACTGCACCTGTCGCGATCTCTGCGGCTTCCCCCCGCTCTATATGGATATCGGGGTTTATCCCGGCAGGGATAGAGGCAACACGCCTGAGGTGGACCGGCTTATCCTCACGTGCAGGATACGTATCAGCAGCATGAACAGCATAGCCGTCCATAGAAGCCCTGCTGAAAGGGGGGACATCAACTTCAGAGATTATATCCTCAGCAAGTACCCGCCCGCGTGCGTCCTCAATGCTCACCTCGTCTGTACCCGGCAGGATATCGAGCCGTTCGATTATTTTTTTCGCTTCGTCCATTGTAACGAGTTTTCTGAATTCTTTTCGCACGTTCACTATCATGAAGCCTTAAGTTAAATCGTTTCCGAAAGGTTATTATGGGTTAGTACCATTAAAGAACTGATACAAAACGGGCAGTGGTATTTGCTGTAAGTTCATATTACCATGGGGGTTAGTCATGAACAAACTAAGGGAATTATTAAGAAAGATAGGACCGATCAGGAAAATCGGTGTTGTGGGGATGGGATACGTAGGAATTCCTTCAGCGGCACTGTTCGCTGAAAACTTCGACTTCGTCTGGGGTCTCCAGCGGGGTTCACGAAGTTCAGGCTACAAGATAGAGATGCTGAACAGGGGCTTGTGCCCCTTAAAAGGCGAAGAGCCAGGGCTTGAGGAGTTGATACAAAAAGTAAGAACAGAAGGAAAATTCGAATGCACATCTGATTTTTCAAAAATAAAGGAAGTAGATGCAGTCACGTTAGCCATCCAGACGCCGTTCAAGGACAGTGTAAAGCTTGAGCCGGATTTTAGTGCTCTGGAACAGGGGCTGCGGCAGGTGGGCAAATATTTGCAGAAAGGAATGCTTGTCGTACTTGAATCGACGGTTACGCCCGGCACTACGGGAGGCATGGCAGCCGGTATCCTGCGCGAGGCATCAGGACTTGAGGCTGGCAGGGATTTCGCGCTGGCGCATGCACCTGAGAGGGTGATGGTCGGAAGGCTTATCAGGAACATACAGGAGCATGACAGGATAGTGGGCGGGATAAACAAGGAGAGCACTGAGCGAGCCATAGAACTCTACAGCCCTGTCCTCACGAAAGGCGAGATAATAGCCATGGATGCGACAGCCGCTGAGATGACTAAAACAGGGGAGAATACGCTTCGTGACCTGCAGATAGCTGCAGTCAATGAGCTTGCGCTGTACTGCGAAGCCATGGAAGTAAATATCTACGACGTAAGAACTGGCATAGACAGCCTGAGGGGCGACGGGATAACGCGTGCAGTGCTTTATCCCGGCGCCGGGGTCGGAGGTCACTGCCTTACCAAGGATACGTACCACCTGGAAAGGGGCGTAAGGCTGGCGGGAACCATGCCTGATTATCCGCCAGATGCTGAATCCCTGTACACACTTGCAAGGAAGATAAACGACTTTATGCCCGTGCATATGTACAATCTTACCTCAGAAGGTCTCTCAAGGCTGGGGAAAAGGATCGAACACTCAAAAATAGCCATACTGGGCTGGGCTTTTATAAATAACTCGGACGATACGAGGAATACCCCGGCTGAGCGGTACTATAAAATGTTAAAAAAAGAGGGGGCTCTGATCTCAGTTCATGATCCTTATGTTGCAAAATCGAACAGTGTCAGGATATCGCAGGACATGAACGAATGCCTGAAAGGGGCTGCTGCCGTGGCAATCTTTACAGGGCACAGGCAGTACCTGGGTCTTAAACCAGGGATGATCAAAAAACTGACAGGAGTACAGCATCCGGTAATCGTGGACGGCAGGAACGTTATCGATCCCGACGATTTCATCGGTAAAGGTTTCATTTACAAGGGCATAGGGAGGGGAGATAAGAACTCCCATGATATCAGCGCCCGCGCTTGAACGCGGGTACCTTTATTTTATCTCCACCGCCTTTCCAGTCTGGTACGATTCTATCGCAGCCATTACGACCTGGAGTGCATGTCTGCTGGTCTCCCCGTTCGATACGATCGTGCTGCCGTTGCTTATGGCTTTAACAAAATGCTCTAGTTCATTTTTTAATGGCTCTCTTGTCTCTACCTTGGCTGTACGGATCCACATCTCATCATGCAGTTCCAGGGTCTGTTTTATATAATCAAGGTACGCCACACCCTTCAGACCTATTGCCGTGAGGTTGCGTATCTTATGCGGCGTCAGCCAGTTCGTCTCCACCATACCTGAGAGATTGTTATCGCACCGCAAAAGTATGGATGCGTGGTCCTCAAAGGAGTGTATGTCGCTGCCAGCTATCGTATAGACCTCGTTTATCTTCCTTCCGTACAGGTACGATATGACATCAACATCATGTACTCCGAGGTCCATTATTATGCCCACGTCCCGTATGCGGGGGTTGTATGGACCTACGCGCCGCGAGGATATGGAGACGATTTTCCCAAGCATGCCAGAACCTATGATCTCTTTTAACCTGGTCACGGCAGGGTTATACCTCTCTATATGACCCACCATCAGCTTTACTTTTGCATCATGCGCTGCATTGATTATGACATCCGCGTTCTCAAGATTGTCAGCCACAGGTTTTTCGACAAGCAGATGCGTGCCTGAGTCGATGGTATCAAGTGCGACCCGGGCATGGAGGGTGGTCGGCACAGCTATGCTCACCCCGTCAAGACCCTGCTCCAGCAGTTTCTTATGGTCAAAATACGGCTTCGTCCCATACTTTTTCGCCAGATACTCTGCCCTGGTACTGTCTGTATCGCAGATACCTGCCAGTTCTACGTTCTGCATTTCGCTGTATATCCTCAGATGGTTCTGCCCCATGGCACCGGCACCTATCACTCCGATTCTCATCTAATAACCCCCTGAACTACGTTCCACTATTGCTTATGAATTCATATTTTAATGCAAACTAACCCATCTTATATTAAGACTCCAAGTTATTTAAGCTATTTCATTATATCCCTGTCGATATCAGCAACCAGTTTCTTCATCTTATCGTACCACTCATCTATATTCGCCATGACCATCTCCTTCATCCTGCCAGGGTCAAGTGCGATATATTCGTAATAGTAGCCGCCTGAGCTTATGGTCCTGGTCTCCCTGTGGACAAGACCGCATCCTATGAGGTTCTGCAGTGACCGGTAAGCTGTACTGCGCTCTCTGTTCAGAAGCTCTCCGAGACGCTCTGCCGTCATGGGTCCTTTAGCGACAAGCATTTTATAAGCTTCTATATCTATATTCTTCAGTCCCAGGATGCACTGCGCGATATCCTCGCACTTGAAGTCACCCCGGATCATTTCAGGAATCGATCTTGGCATGATAACCTCGGGTTTATGCACAATTTGTACAAAACCTATCTAAATACCTTTGAACATAAATACCTTATCAGGCAATGAACGGCTACATAATAGTACTCGGATGCAAAAAATGCGGAAAATGCGACAGCGTATGCAATACCGGAGCCTTAGAGCGCGTGGACGGCACTGCAAGGATAGATCACGGAAAATGCAACCTGTGCATGCGCTGTATCGTGATATGCCCGAACAAGGCTCTCAAGTACCTCGAATAAGTGGTATCACAATAATTTTATATTACCCTATTACAATTATACGCCTGTACGCTTTAAGCGTGAGGTGAGAATATGGAATTAATAAACGCAATTGTAGGGATTATTCAGTTAGTTATCGCCATTATACTTGCAGTAGCTGCGTTGTATATTGGTTTTAATGTATTAGGAAAGATAACTAAAGGAATAGAGGAAGAAAAGGAAATCGCAAGAGGCAATGCTGCGGTCGGCATCCTCGTCGCATCGGTGTTTATTGCGATAGGTATCGTGGTACAGTCAGGCGTTGCGGGTATCTCAAGAGGGATAACAGCAGCTCTGAGCGAGGGTCTCCTGTCTATCACGGGGATCGCTATAATAGTTGTAAGTATCGTTCAATTAATACTTGGAATAGTGCTTGCTATCGCCGCTATTTACCTTGCGCTGAACATACTCGATAAGCTCACAAAGGGAATCGAGGAATTCGAGGAGCTCAAGAAAGGAAACGTAGCCGTGGCGCTTGAGATGGCAGGTGTAATAATCACAGTAGCGATAATCATTCAGTCAGGCGTACTGGGTATAACTGCCGCATTGATCTAAGTTATATCTCTTTTTTATTTTTTAGTAATATTTTATATCTATAATATACTTTTCAGCCAGCGCAAGTATCCCGGCAAGCAGTTCAGCTCTATCCATCCTGATCCTCTGTTCCCTGCCCATCAGTTTCTCGGAAACTTCCCTGCCCACGATATCGTCAAATCCTTCTTTAACTCGGATGATAGCCGATCCTTCGGGCACGGCAGTATCCTCAAGTATGCGGTCAAGGTCGCCGTCCGTTATCCCGATCACAGGAATGCCTAAGCGCGCAAGTATATCTGCGGCTATTGCAGTTGTATCATCCCCTACTGTTATGACCGCGTCTGCATCTTTTACAAGCTCAAACGTGGATTCTGCGCAGTGGTCGATCATAGCCACGGTTTTACCTGGCGCATGAGGCTGCGTTTTTTTTAATCTTTTCCTGTGCTTTGTCCGCCTGATATTTCCTGTTTTGACCTTTGCTGTGAATAGATCTATCCTCTTTTTCTTAAGTTTTTCAATGCCGTGGGGCTTTATCTGCCCTCCCCGAAGCTCGATTATCCTGCCGTTCCTGCATACGATCTCAGGCTCAGTGCGCGCGGCGCTGCCGATAATGATACCGTTAAGCCGGATATTCTCCCCTGGGAGCGCGCCTGCAATCCTGCGAATGGTCATATCGCCCTCCACCCGTACGTCCAGATGCCCGGCATTTCTTCGCTCGATGACCAGGTCGTATTTCTGGCAATGTTCCTTAAGGAATTTCTTTATGTACTCAGCATATCGCTTTGCCTTCGGGCTGTGATATATTATTCTGCCGCCAAGATCTGGGCTCTCGATATGGACAAGAGGGATAGAGGGATCGATTTTAGAGGCTACGATGCACCCGAATTGTTCTCCGGTCTCTAATGTTTTCCCCTGATTGAGCAGTACAGCAACATCAATGTGATCTTTCAATGCGGCTACGGTCTCGCTCGGCGTGAGCCCCTGTGAGATATCGATGATATCCTCAAGCCCTGCATCCAGTACAGCCGTCCTTCCCATCGTGCCGCCAAGCTTCGCTGTGACCTCATGTTCCTGCTTCAGTATCCCGATTATACGTTTTGCCGAGCCTGCATCTACGATCTCAGGACCGTGAAGGACTATTCCGATGCGCATTCTAGTGTACCATCTGGTTTTTGCAGATAAAGATTTAAGTTTTAAAAAGAATCATATCAGCATGGAACTTCGGGATATAATTATTGCGATAATTGCTCTGATTCTCGCTATTTTCGTGATCAGGGTCATATGGGCTATTACGGTATTTGCTGTACAACTGGTAATCTTTTTAATAGTGGCATATTTGGTCTATCTGTTCTTAAAGAAAATCGTATCGTAGGGAAGCGCGGATAATCAATCCGAAAATCTTGTTTTAAGGAACTGGTGCACAAGGAAAATAACTATCCAGAAAATGACTGCCCCCTGCAAAGCCCCAAGCCAGTCGATATCTCTTTTTTCAAGAAAATATTTCAACAGCAGGAACGTGACGAAATAAACCGCCGATGCAACTGAAGCTGTGAAGAAGGGGCTTTTTTTATCCATTTTTCTCTACTCGCAGTCTGCTATAAGATTATGATGAGAAAAACCTTTCCATGCGCCAATCGCGCCCGACCCTGAGCTAAAATTATATATGTAGATAACCCTATCATGAACGATTATTAGTGTAAATAGGTTGTAATAATGACAAAGAAAATCAAACTTTCTGAACTCGGAAACCTTTTCGGGGGCCTTGACATCCAGGCTCTTGAGGGAGTAAAGATCGAAGGAGATGTAGAGCTCGATCTGGGGCAGATGGGGCTTAACCCGCAGGTGTCCTATACTTTAGGGCACGAATTCGCCCAGATTGCCTTTCACTTAATGAACGTTTCCCGGATACTTGGCTATCCTGTCGAGCAGATGCTCGGCTCTGCTGCGCAGCCGAAGAGATTATCGAAATTGATTGAATCAAAATTCAGCATCAACAGGATGGAAGAGTGGAAAACGCCCATCCAGGAAGTGGTGCTTGGAGCCACATCCTCAGACGGCGGCTCGCGCAAGAGCACGGTGACGCTGGGCGGGGAGAACGCACTTCCGTATTATTTTGACAGCCCCATGCCTCACCGCAACCATGTGACCATGGACGTCTTTGATATGCCCATAAACATGGCAAAAGCGGTCAAATCAAATTATGAGGACGTTATCAACAGCCCTGCAGAATGGGCAAAGAAGGTCGTGCGCGATTTCGGTGCGGATATGGTGACAATACACCTCATCAGCACAGATCCCAACATCAAGGATACCTCGCCTGCCCAGGCTGCAAAGACGGTAGAAGATGTGCTTCAGGCGGTGGACGTGCCCATAGTGATCGGCGGCTCAGGCAACCCTGAGAAAGACCCGGCTGTGCTTGAGAAAGCTGCTGAGGCTGCTGCAGGGGAGCGGTGCCTGCTGGCATCAGCGAGCCTGAACCTTGACTATGCACGGATAGCAGAAGCAGCCAAGAAATATAACCACGTTGTTCTCTCCTGGACGCAGCTTGAGATAAACGCGCAGAAAGAGCTGAACCGCAAGTTAATGAAGCAGTGCGGCGTGGCGCGTGAGAATATTATCATGGACCCGACGACGGCTGCGCTGGGATACGGGCTTGATTACGCTTACACCAACATGGAGCGGATAAGGCTTGCAGGTCTGACCGGGGATGCAGAGCTTAGCTTCCCCATGTCAAGCGGCACGACGAACGCCTGGGGAGCGCGCGAGGCGTGGATGGTCTCTTCGCCTCTCAAGGAAGACTCTGACTGGGGACCGCGCGAGTACCGCGGTCCGATATGGGAAATAATCACAGGATTGACATTATCGCTGGCGGGGAACGATCTTTTCATGATGATGCACCCCGGAGCTGTCCATGTGCTAAAGGAGATCACCCAGACGCTTTACGGCTCAAAGGAAACCGAAGCCGTGAACATCGACAACTGGGTATCGGCGGTGGTCTAAATGAAGCTGAACAGCCCGCTTCAGGTCTACAAGTACCTGCCCCAGATCAACTGCGCAGAATGCGGGGATGCTACATGCATGGCTTTTGCGGCTCATCTCATCGACAGGTCAAAGAAACTTGAGGACTGCCCTCCGCTGCTCAAGGATGAGTACAAGAAAAAATACATGGAACTCCAGACGCTCCTTGCGCCTGAGATACGCGAGATCACGGTAGGCGTGGGAGAGAGTGCAAAGAAGATTGGCGGGGACGACGTGCTATTCCGCCACCAGTTGACGTTCTTTAACCCGACCGCGTTCGCCTATGATGTGTGGGATACGATGCAGGAATCAGAGCTTGTTGAACGGATAAACAAGATACAGAACTTCAAAAAATTCTATGTCGGGAAATTCCTGAAGGTAAATATGATCGCCGTGCGGTGCGTCTCCGGGGATGCCCTCAAGTTCGCAGGTACGGTAAAGAAAGTCAGCGAGACTACAAAACTCCCGCTTGTGCTCTGTTCCTTTGACCCGGCGGCTCTAAAGGCTGCTCTTGAAGTGGTAAAGGATAGGAATCCGCTCATATATGCTGCGACAGAGAAGAACTGGGGAGAAGTGGCAGAGCTTGCGCTGAATTATAAGGTCCCGGTCGTTCTGTTCTCACCAGACCTGGATAAGCTCAAATCCCTTGCTGTGACTTTCCACGAGATGGGAATAAAAGACCTTGTGCTTGACCCCGGAACCTATCCGCAGGGGAAGCAGTTGAAAGAGACGTTCGAGAGGTTCGTGAAGCTTCGCCGCGCCGGCATAAAAGAGGGACAGAAGGATATTGCCTACCCGATAATGTCTGTTCCCCTGAGCGCATGGCTCATCTACAAGGACGCTGTCACAGCCTCTTACTGGGAGACAGTACTGGCGTCTGTTTTCATAGTCAGGTACTCGGATATCATGATTCTCCATAGCCTTGAGCCGTATGCTATGCTGCCCGAAGTGCATCTGCGGGATACCATCTACACAGACCCCAGGACGCCTGTCAAAGTGGCTCCGGGAGTGAACGAGGTAGGCTCGCCAACAAAGGATTCACCTGTGATAGTCACCACGAACTTTGCCCTCACCTACTACACTGTGGAAAGCGACCTTTCCTCCAACAAGATCAACTGCTATCTTGCAGCCGTGGATACTGACGGCATCGGGGTTGAGGCTTCCGTGGCAGGGGGACAACTGACTGCGGCAAAGATAAAAGATACCTTCCAGAAGGCGAACTTTGATTTCAAGGATAAGACCTCCCACAGTACACTGATACTGCCGGGTTTGGCAGCGCGGCTGCAGGGAGATGTTGAGGACGCCACAGGATTGAGAGTGCTCATAGGTCCGCCGGACTCGGGACGCATACCCGGATGGATGGAGAAGAGCTGGCCGCCCAAACCAAAATAAGCAGGTTTTCTATAAAACATAATGCTGAAAATAAATTTAAGGCGATTATAACTCAATTTTGGTTGCATCAACAACAATGGGATACTCATACAGCCAATCTATCCGGTATCCATAATGATGCAATCTGTATTTCTTTCCTTCAATGATTTTTGAATACACCGTGTCTGGATTACGCGATTGATTGAAGGTATCTAATAACGGTCTATCCACTTCAAACGTGCCTTTACCTGTCACAAGAAGGTAATGCGATCCTTCTTTAGAAACGTCAATGAATTTTTTTTCGATCACTGTATCAGTGTAGCCTTCGTTTGCATGTATGCTTTCAAGGCAGCCACTTGAAAAAATCGCTATCGTAATAAGTGCTACGATAATTATTTTTTTCATTCAGCCCCTCTTCTTATGTTTTTAGTTGTTATATCCAGGAATTCAAATTTCTCGGCATTTTTCTGAAGAATATAAAGATCACTTTCCGCTATTATGCGAACTTCATCAGAATTTTCCCCTATTACTTCACCCTCGATTACTTCAGGTGCATATTTTGAGACGCACATCGCTCTATGAAGAGATTCGATTGGATCAGGATATCGTTTAAGATTATCTGCATATCTCAATCTATAAAGTCCGTTCTTTATGTCCTTGTAAAAGACGATATCCATCGAACCAGGAAAAGAAGCAGCTTCACTTATTGAAAATTTTGTAAGTTTCAATTTACCCACTTTAACTTTGATCATTGTTTTTCAAGCCTTCTCAATAACCTGGGATGGATGCAAAATTTCCACCCCCCTGATCTTTTAGACCTTGACTTCTCAATAATCTCCCATCTATTGTAACAAGTGGAATATTGAGAATCTTAGCGCATGTTGCATGAAGGATATCCCCATCTTCTACTCGATTATCGACTCCTCTGAGCCGGGAAAATAAACATAAATCGTTATTCTGAGGTATGAACCACTCGGCGTTAGAAGAAATTATTTCTTCCAAGATATCGAACAGATATCTATGTTTCCTATCCTGTCTAATCTCCTCTGAATAGAGAATGGCGTGTATCATCTCTCCTGCCACATAAGGAGAGATATAACCATTGAAAAACCCATTTCTCACCCGTCTCATGAACCTCTCACATGCTTCAGTGGCATTATCAGTTTTAAAGGTACTTATGAAGACGCCGGTATCAATAAAAAAAGATGGCATAAAACCAGTGTTAGCTTTTTACCCTTTTTTTCTGTGCAGAATCTAATATCTCCATTGCGGTTTTTTTTCCAAACGCTTCATCCCAGCGTTTCCTAACTTTTGCTAATTTTTTGGGATTATCGAAGAGATCTCCAAATGTCCCTTCTTCATCCTCGACTATTTTGAAGCCTTTGAGTTTAAGCTCGATCTGTCTGCTTACAGGTATCCCGGTCTTATTCCTGATTTCTTCCATTTCCCTGGCGATCTCTTCATCAACTTGAATGCATATCTGGCGCTTTGCCATAGTTTTAACCTCTAATTAATTACAATTGAACTAATTGTATTTAATAGTTTTCAATTGTGAGATTTTAACCAGAAATAGACCAATTTCCATCAGCCGACATCTTCTGAAGATTTTCCTCTGCCGCCTGATGGGCATCAAAGTTATCAATGAAGACATAATCGGCAGAAAGCTGTAAAGCTATCCTTATGGTCTCTAATTCACCTTGATGCAGTTCAGAAGACATCTATGGGCATAGGCTATAGGTACCATTTCCCTGATAGAAATACCTGCTAACTCCGCAGCTTTTGCAAGCGACACGCCGCCTTTTTTATATTTCTCTATTGCTTTCTCTATCTTCAACTGCTTTAACCCATGTCTCAGGATTTCAGAGATTGAAGATTTTCATAGTTTTGATTTATCTTTGGGCGATATAAATTTATTAGGGATATCCGTTTTATCCCGTCACGGGATTTAATTAAGACGATGAAGGCATGTGATTTAATCGTAAGGCATGTTGCTTGATCTGTCTTGTTCCTGGGACGGCTTTAAACATCTTCAGGACATCTTTAAAATGTGAAGAGTCTGCTCAATTGTGAGCGTGGAATCAAACTCTCCTTCCTTATACTTCATCCCTCATGTCTTCCGGTCTCACTGCTCTTTTGAACAGTAATGTAGCTCGGACTCAACTGCTCCAGGAAGTCAAAGTCAGATTCTGCCGGGTCAAGTACAGTAAATGAGTTCCCGAACACTATGTTCGCAACAGTAGGCTCCGAGACCAGGGTATCCATCTCATACTCAGATACCATGTTATTCGCCTGCTCTGAGATATCCCTGTCAGAATGGATGAAGGATTGTTGAAGAGTTACGGCAACCAAAATTTCTAAATCCATCATAATAATAAGAATTATAATTATTAATCGTGAATAAAAATCGAAAGCTTTAAATATAGTAACATAATACAATAAAAAGCTTCTAGCTGAAGCACTAAAACGGGATTCGGTGGAAAAACATGCCCGAAGATTCGATCTCATGCGGTTTTTCGCTCCTTCTCGTTCCAGAGTGAGAGTTACAGGAAGGTGCTGGATAATATGTGTAAATTGCGCTCAGGATATGGTGATAGATATGCAGGGTGGTAGGAGAAAGGATTCAATGATCGCAGTGGCGGCACTGCCGGTAAGTATGCCTGCTGGCGAGGCGATGATGGAGGGTGGCGGCGCTGGGTATGAGGAAGTGGGATGAAATGGTCGGGAAAGTTAATGGAGGGCATGCCCTCGGGATGGTTGGAATAACCGCTCTGATGCTCATATTGCTCACTACCAGTGCTAGTGCAGCAACTACCGTCACCCTGTATCAACCTTCTAGCTCTGACATTACTGAAAACTCTGTTAGGTTAACATGGTCGCAATCGGGTGATTTGTTATTTAGTAAATATGAGGTTTACAAGAGAATCTATGGTATTGGAAATTGGATTTGGGTAGCAGACATAACCTCTAAAAGTACTACATCCTATACAGTTACAGGATTACTATCAGGAACATATTATGAATTTAAAATTAGCGATGTAGATTGGTTTGGATATGCGGACTCGAATATCATAGGTGTTACTACTAAATCAAACAGCAAACCTAATACACCAATACTTTCAAACCCTTCAGATGGAGCCAATGTAGGAACTCTCACACCTACTTTTACATGGAGTGCTTTCAGCGACCCTGATCCGGGTAATATGCAATCCACCTACAATATACGTATCTGGGAAGCTCCAGGACCCAATAGTGCAGGCACGATTATGGTTCTGGATAAGGAATATAGCGGAAGTGCTTCATCGGTAACTCCTTCTTCTTCGGATTATATATATGGAGGATTGGTAAATGGAAAGTGGTATCACTGGCATGTAAGAGTAAAAGATAACAATGGTGCATGGAGCGACTGGGCGGCTGATACAACATCTACTTATATGGATTTCAAAGTAGTTCTTAATAGCTGATGTTCACACATAGCATTCAGTGAAATTAGGGTTCATATCTACCTCATATGACCAATCAGGGTTATTTAAATTGATATTTAATTGACTTTGCCTGCTAAAACCCATATCTCCATGG
>JAPMTX010000052.1 GCA_026552855.1 Candidatus Methanoperedens sp.
AAAAGAAGGGTGAGTGATAGGGATATCTTAAAATTGATTGAGCAAAAACATAAAGCTCGATATTCGGCTAAATTATCTCACCATAAAAGAGGGAGGTAATCTGACAATGTCAAGTTAATAATTTATAGTTATTAAACCCCCGGCGCCGGTAGAATCCCAGGTAACGTGATCAAGACTGCCCCTGCAAGCCTTCTTTTAACCATGTCCAGCACGAACTCATTGCCATAGATAACGAGACCATACGCTAATTAATAGACAGGATTGACAGGATATCTTTTACATTTCAATCCTGTCAATCCTGTTATCCTGTCAAATTAGTGGATGGTGTCAGTATGAACCGACTGCAATATTTTTGAACCGGGCATGAAAATCAGTTATATTTAAATGGAGAGCTTTGAGAATTCAGGGTTCAATTACATCAAAATGCTCTCTCACAGCATCGATATCCCGGGTATCGATCAAGCCGTCGCCGTTCACGTCATAAACCGGGCGCGCAGGCGCACTGCCGTTATGCGCGACTATTTCACTCAGGTCAAGGACATTTATATTGCCGTCGCCATTGTCATCATAATACATCAGGGACAGGCTCCCCGGATTAACAGTAGTGTTGGCTGTTACATTTACAGCGGCTGATACGTTGAAACCGTAATTCTTCCCTTTTGTGATATTCACATAATATGACCCTGCCGAAATATTATTTATCTGGAACGTGCCGTCAGCGCCAGATACGGCGGTTTTGCCGTAGGGCGAGCCGTCCTGGTTATATAATGTAACATTAGCGCCTGCAAGCGGGGTCTGGTTTATATATCTGACCGTGTCTGAGATGATGCCTGTGGGTCTGGGTCCCTTCTCTACGGTAAATGTACTGGCACCCGAAACTGTAAATGTACTGTTGAATACGACCCTGCCTTCATCCAATGATGATGTGATGCTGCTTCCGTTCTTCTTGATTATATAGCTATCATCCTCAGGCAGGTCATCTATGGTAAATGCAATATTGTTATTTTTCGTGGTGTTGACTGTGAGGTTTATCATGACCTGACCCATGGGGAGGGAGGTGTCGAACTTGTTCACGGTTATGGTGGCGGGGGCGGAGGCGGGGCGGGCGGTCATGGGGTAGGAATTTATTATAGCTTTCACATTTCCAGAAATATATTTTATTTCAGATTTTGATATGTTGGTATAATATATAGGATTTATTAAATCAGATACACCGGAAGTAATGGAGATATTGAATACCTTATTGTTGGAATATCCTATAATTGTTGAATTTCCACCCGTTACTAAAACTGTTACATTATCATAATAAGAACGAGGATTCATTATAATGTGGCTTCCGTATGATGTTCTATATTGACTTGAAGAACCACAATTATAAAGCAAATTATCTTCATAAGTTATGTTGTACCCACGCATATATATACAATTACCACTAGAATCAGTAATACCATAGACAGTATTATTTTTTATTAAATAATCGAAAACGCCAGATCCAGCAGATTGTCCTTCTATACCATAGCTCTTGATATTGTAAAATAGGTTATTTTCAATAACACCTCCATAAGCATCAGTGAGAGTTATCGCTTTTGACATATTATCATGAACGATGTTGTTTCTAATAGTAAAATTATGTTTTCCTTCTCCTGTATCTTCTGTACCGTGAAAAAAAGCCAAAGTCCCGGTTGATATATTGTAAACCTCATTACTATCAATAAGTACATTTGAGACAATGCCATCAAAATCAAAAGCATTGTGCATTGAATTATTCGTTATTTTGTTTTTATATAAGGTTATATTGGATGTGATATCATTATACCACTTTCCACCAGAATAATATCTTCCTTTGATATTTACGCTATTCCAGCCATCTCCATCGATAGTACTATTGCTTAATGTTATTGTATCTGACCCTGGTTGAATAGAAACACCCACTGGATTAGACCAACCCTCATTATATTCTGGTGTAATATATGTTATATTATCAATTATCCAATTACTCGCATTCCTGATAGTTACGCCACGTCCGTATCCTCGAATGACTATATCTTTAACTATCCACCATGATTTTCTTGTATAAGGGCTATTTTGACCTGATGCTATAGCTGCTATTCCACTACCATTATTAGCATATAACATGATAGGTGTTCCATTGTAGCTTGTTATTGTTATTGGATGAGTGCTATTTCCGGATTTCGCATTTAACTTTGCAAGATCTACTATTTCGTTTATCCATGTCCCATTGAAAAGATAAATTGTATCTCCAGGATTTACTTGTTTTACTGCGTATGAAATAGAATGCCAGGGTGCATTAAATGCTCCACTATCTGTATCATCACCCCATGTAGCGACATAATAATCATTGGTTGCACTTGCACCTTCGATAGCAAAAACTATTAAAGATAAGCAAATGATCGCCCGCTTGTGAAAACGCAAATATTTCATATTTTCTAATATCATAATCATCTTCAAATCATCATATTATGCTCATAATTATAACTATTGTGTCCATACGACTTTGATGTTTATTATTTATTTGCTTATATAAAGATATGTATGGGTATATAAAGATATGTATAGGTGAATGCGAATTTTGAAAACAATTGAAACGAATGCTTACATTTTATTTTTTACAGATAGGTATAAGTTGATATGCTCTTGGACCATCCTATCTAAAGAAAAATAACTCTTTGCTCTTTTGATTCCATTTTCGGAAAATGACTCGCTTAAAACCTTATTTGATAAGATACTAATAGTCTTCATAGCTATTTCACTTGGGTCGTCGGGAGGTACTAAATAGCCAGTTTTCCCATGTTCAACTATTTCTTTGAGGCCCCCAATATCACTGGCTATTACTGGAACACCAACACTCAATCCTTCAGCTGCTGTAAATCCAAATGCCTCTGGCCAAGTAGATGAAGTGGGAACAATCAATACACTAGATATGGATAAAATCTTCTCTACATCATTTCTTTGACCGGTTAATATAAAAAATTCTGTTAAATTCAACCTTTCGATTAATTTTTTGATTTCTTGAATCAACGTACCGTCTCCAACAATAATAAATCTAGCATTTTTAATCTTTTCTAAAATGAAAGGTGATGCCTTAATAAAATTTTCCACGCCTTTCCCTTTCCTTATTTCAGCAACGCATGTAATAACTGGAATATCTGGTCTTACACCAAATTCGCTTCGAATTCTGGTACCCTCATATTTTTTAAACCTCTCTATATTTACTCCATTATATATAGTAATTAGTTTGTTATCAGAAACACCATAATGTTTGATATGTTCTTCTTTTACGAAATTAGAAACACAAACTATTTTTCTTATACTCTTTGAGTTAAAAATTTTACTTCTGGTTGTATAGATTTGTTTCCTTATGGCATCTCGTAAAGGATTCTTTGGAGCAGGGGTCATGCGCTCCGAATAGATCAAAGGAAGATCTTTCAGTTCAGCATAAAGATTAAATAAAGAATATGGCGGATAGATATAATGGAGATGGATTAAAGATGGAGATACTTCCTTACAAAGCCTTATCAGCTCAAGCGTTTTCATAATTTCAGAAGAATGCATCTGGATGAACTTTATTTCAGCACCTGCTTTTTCAAGCGTTTTCAAATTATTTTCTGAAAAATCACATCTTTCAGTTTCATACGGAAGAGCAATAACATGATAAATCTTATTTTTTGTCAATTCGCCTGTTAAATAGAGCAGAAATTCTCCAAATGAGTACTTTAATTTTCTTGGATAGATATAACAAATTGAAAGAATCTTTCTTTGAGTATGTGACATAGTTGGTATTTGTGATATTTCAAGTATTTTTATTCGTTCTCATTACAATTTGGCCAGATAATAGCTAGATTTTACTAACATCCTTTGAATTATCCAATTTAAAAAACCTATGATACGGATGCTCAAATATTCTATATGTTTTTTCAACTTTAAATCCTGCCATTTTAATGTCTTTAATTATTTTGCTTAATGGATATCCTGCTTTCCCAATTTCCCAATAATGTTCCTCTTCGTAATCTAATTTGTGAACTGGATTTTTCAATCTTGTTAAAGGTATTATCTTCTTAAACGAGACAATTTTAGGAATTTGAACAAAAAGACGACAAAATTTGTTAGCATCTGGTATAGATAAAATCGTATAAGATTTAGAAACACGAAATATTTCGGAGATGGCTTTAGGAAAGTTCTCATATGGCAGATGTTCTAAAACTTCATAACAAGCAACAACATCAAAAGAGTTATTTGCAAATGGCAATGTTAAGATGCTTCCACATACATCAGGTTTTAATTCTTTCTTAATATCTAAAGTTATTACATTTATTTTTCTTTCTTTGAGATATTTAGAAATGAAACCGCTGCCAATACCGATTTCAAGAACCTTGGTGGGATTTAACCCTACAACCTCATTAATTTGATGCCAATAACCAATGAATCGTTCTTTTGTATCGTATGATCTACCAAAATAATCATTTGATTCTAATTGTTTCAATCTCGAACCACCTAATTTCTCATTTTTATGTGGATTGACTCTATATTATGCGTATTTCAAAAAGGAGGCAAGTCCTTTAATTTCTTTGCTGGCGTGCCACCTATAATACAATTTGATGGAATATCATTAAGTACTAATGAATTGGCTCCGATTATTACATTATCTTCTATAGTAACTCCTGGCATAATTATGCTATGTGCCCCTATATAGACATTATTTCCTATTTTTGTTTTCCCGTATGGTGTATTATATAAGTTTTTGAAGGGAGTCATTCCCTTCGCACTGTCATAGCATAAAATCATTGCCCATCTTGAAACTTTAACATTATCTCCAATTTCTATCATTTTAGGGCAATGTAGGTCTAAGTAAGCCTCTGGGGATAAAGAAAAATTTTTTCCGATTTTGATTCCTAATTTTCTATAATAGTATAATCTATTTCTAAATATAAATTTATTATAATTTCTAATTATTTTTTTAATTAACTTTAATAACATGCCTACTCCAAGTGATGTATGATTACGAAAGAACCCAGATCTTTAAATCTCCACTGTCGTAGACATTCTCTTTATAGTTTCGTACCGACCAAACAAAATCAGATTTTTCTTGACCACGATGTGATGACATTGCACCGTTTGTCGTAGTATCTTCTAAAAACATAGTTATATTAAAACTCTTTAATAAACGTGCAGCCCAGCTACTATCATATTTTCGTTCCATAATAATTTGCCATTGATTATCTGATACTGTACCATTAATTATTATATACGGTGAATCTAACCAAAACTCTTCTGATGTAAATGGAACTGCTTTCAATTCAAATCCTTTCGCGTCGACTAGTTCATATGCTTGATCTGATGTTGCACTTCCGGTCAAAAAAGTGGAGCCTGAAATCGAGGAAATTTTCCAAGATGTAAATCTCGCATTTGAAATAAAATTCTTGTCTGCAAATTTTCTGATCCAACTCGCAGATTCATATTCATTGTTATTTATACCCTTATCAGATTTGTATTGATGAATGTATTGGAAATATCCGGAGAATATAACAGCCATGATCATAAAAAGCATTATGATTGATACATTTTTTCCTTTAAGGGTTTTTATATTTCTTAAGTTAAGGAATCCAATTCCAGCAAGTAAAGAGGCAAATATTAATATAAACCATTTCATATATCTCTCATCGAAATAAAATGGAGAAATCGAAATCATAAGAAATAATAGCAGTAACTCTTCGTATGTTTTATTTGATTTTAAAATCAAATAAAACATGCCACCTAATGAAAGAAGAATTAATATTCCGATATATCTTGGATATTCGTTTAACAAATATCCCAAGTTATTCCATCTTCCGCTTATCGATTGGAATTTGTTATTTGAAAAAGAGTAACTCATCAATGTTATAAACAAAACTAGTAGTACAATATTTTCTATGTTATGTTTGTTCCTAATTACCCAAAATTTGTATTTAGATAAATAAATATAAATTTCTAATATAAAATATGCAAAGAAAAATGGAAAGGTATAAAAAACTAAATGATGAATAGAGAGAAGAAGTACAAGTAGTATAATTGTCAGTAGTTTAAATTTCCAATTTTTTTTAAAGTAAAACAATGAAAATATTAATAAAGGTAATATTATAATGAACGGACTTCTTGCATTAGCTGTCCAAGTAGTATAAGTTAGTATTCCAGGTGACAAGGAGTATCCAAATGACACTATATATTTATAAAAATCATTTTTGTAAATAGCCCCTGCCAATATATAACTTACAAAGATGCTAAATACGCCAAAAATGGTGCTATATATAAAAATTGTAAATTCTATATCACTCCCGATAATCTGAGACGTCCCTGATAAAAGAAAAGGTGTGGCACTTGCATATGAATTCGGATATAATCCAACAATTGATAGGGGACTTAGCCACCATCTAGCCTCTCCGAATTTAGATATTGAATTGGCCAATAAATGCATCTCATAGGAATCAAGCATCATTTCATGTTCTGCTGCAAATAATCTTGAAATGAGACTTAGAATAATGAGAAGTATAAATAATAATAACTTATTTTTTTTGGAGAGCTGCATAATTACTTATAAATATTCTTTTGACTTTTCTGTCCATTTGTTCCAATAATATGTTCTTATTTCTATATCAGGTATTTTTTCACTTCTTTTAATAAAACTGGTAAAATAACCCATAAAATAAGCAATTCCAATATAAAAGGGATTTCTAAATAAATACATAATGGTCTTTGCTAAAACCTGTAAAGGGTTATAATTCAAATAATAGTAGCTTCTACCTTTGTTGAAAAAACCATTCCAATAACCTTCTACACTATTTACATCTCTAATCTCTATGGCTACGTTATTAATAATTCTCTTTGTTTTCCAATCTCTCAGTCTGGCTTTAACCTTTAAAACGCTATCTGGTGTATATGACACTAATGGAAATCCTCCACATTGTTCAAAGCATCTTTTTCTAATCAACATATGCCCTCCAGATGGTTCATTTATATTCCCTTCAGCGTGATATATGCGGTTTTCTATGATATGTTTAGTACTTCCACTCGCAATACCTAAGAAAGGATCTTTGTCGAATTCTTTAATTAAATTTTCAAAAAATGAATCCTCTAAAATCAAATCAGCATCAGATATTCCGAAGAAATCTATTTCATAATTACTTTGTTCACAAATTGAAATTCCTTCTTTAAAACCTAGTTGTACGATTTTTGCATAATGTAATCCAAGATCTCTTTTTCCTGGAGATAATCTAATTACTTTAATCCAATTTATTTCTTCACTTGCTTTCTTTATTATGAAGGGGGTATTATCGGTGCTTCCGTCATCTACTATTATCCATAATAGTGGTTTGATACTCTGACCCACAATTGACTTAATGAGAGTTGGCAGATTTGTGGCTTCATTTTTACATGGAGTGACTAAGATGTATTTTTTCATTGATGAAACATTATCTTGCATATTTTAAATAGAACTTATCATTCTTACGATTTCAAAACATTCAGCATATTTTTGTCCAATTTCATATCCTCTATGAATTGCTCTTGCTTCCACTGCTCTTAAGAAATTATCGCCATACTTTTTTAGTTGGCTGGAGTGACATCTAAGTGCTTCCATCTTTTTATCAAAGACTGAGCTTATATCAACATAATATTGATTTCTAAATCCTATATATGATCTACCTGCTGGATATTCCGGTTCGTACATCAGAATATTTTTCACATATCTTCCAGCAGAAAGTACTGATTGAGTTGTTCTTAAATGATCTTGATGTGTATCATAATTCCAATGAGTATATATTATATCTATACTATAATCATCTATTACTTTATTTATAGCTTCAATTGATTCTGCTGAATAAGGTATTTGCTTTGTTTTAAAATTTAAGTTTATCAATTCAACATCCAATACCTTCGCTGCATTCTCTTCTTCTATCTGTCCCTCTTTTAAAGATCTCAATATTTTTCCGTCATAGTTTGTATATGAGGATTCTGCCATGATAAGAATAATTACATTATCGCCATTCTCTTTATGAACTGCAACAGTTCCTCCACATCCAATCTCTACATCATCTGCATGTGCTCCCACCGCAAGTACATTTTTTTTACTGTGCATAGACATCCTTTTTTATCTTACCTTTGAGTTATTTCAATGATTATTATATTTTTCGTATTTAATTGCTCTCTTTCCTTGATGCTATTACAACAATTCTTTTGTATTATCACCAACATTGAATAACATATCTATTATGGAAAGATTAGGTATATAGCTACCCCAAAGTTGTGGGTATTCTTTAGGATAATAATTTTGAAATTCTAATTTAATACCATGCTTTTCAAATAAATTTTTATCCAAATAATCTTTTCCGCTAGGCCCTGAAAGATAAATATCTGCACCAAGCGTTTCACATATATCTATCAATCGTTGGGTCTTTGCGGTTTTAGAAAGATTAAGTTTTGATGAATAATATAAGGGTGTTTCAATATCGAGTAGCTTCATTATTTGAATCAAGATTTCCAGATTTAAATCATGGAGCAATTCCCATTTCATAGCATAGATATTATGAAAAAAATCAATATAATTTACAAAATATTTTGATTTGCTATAGCATGCATATAACGATTTTAAATGCTTTCTTGACCATTGAATGTTATTCTCGATTTTCACTTCATTAAGTTTTTGTCCAAATGAATTAATAATCGGTACTGTCAACAAAAGTTCACCTCTTGGAGTTTTAATTTTATTTCTATTATAAAAATAAGTATTTGTATATTGTGCATCGTCTAAAAACACAAATAAATCCGCATTTTTCATTTTATTAAAAATGCCCGGATAAGGTAAATACATTGGTTGATGGATCGAAATTCTGATCATAAGTCTTTTTTATTAGTAGTTTAATTAATGGACCTATTGAATAATTATAGGTCGTTTTTCTTTAATGCTTTTATATGCACTTTCAATTACTAATGCAATCATTCTTCCCTCTTCTGCGGAAATAGGCGATTTAGTATTATTCTCAATGCTCTTGATAAATTCGGTTATAAGTTCGACGTAATTACTTTTTGCTCCATGAAAATAAGATCCATCTAAAATACCTTTAAATATTTTATTTAGTTTGGTGCTAATAAAAGAAATATCATCTAAAGGAGTACTATATTGATGAATCTCCTGTAATTGATCATTCCTGATATCTAAATGAATTAATCCTCCGGTACCTTCGATATATCCAGCTATTTCCTTGGTACCGCCTAAGCCAGAGATATCTAATATTGCTGTTGAACCATTTTCAAATTCAATCAATATTTGAGCTGTCATGATTAAATCGATATATCCACCAAGATTTCCTCCTATAGCGAAAATACGAGATATTTTGTTAAAATTATTTAAGTATAATATAATATCTATTAAATGTGGCCCAAAATCCTCGATTAACCCTGCGCTATTTTCATGAATTAACCAATCAGAAGATCTTGATCCAAAGGATTTAAAAACATGCGCATGGCCGTTCAAAGAAATTATATTACCTATTTTTCCTTTTCCTATTTTTTCCTTCGCTTCTTGAACACATTTGAATAATCTATAATTTTGAACTATGCACAATTTAACTCCCATTTCACTAACTGTTCTAATAATCTCATCAGCATCCTCAACGTTTGTCGACATAGGTTTTTCAATCAAAACATGTTTTCCAGCCAATGCACAATCGATAGCCATAGTTTTATGTAAATTGTGCGGTGTACATATAGATATCAAATCAATGTCCGGATTATCGAGTAAATCCTGATATTTCGAATAGACATTAGGAATTTTAAACTTTTTGGCTAATTCTTTTGCAGCATTTATATTAATATCAGCTATTCCAGATATTACTATGTTTGGCATGCTATTAAAAGCAGGCAAATGTGCACTTTTTGCTTGAATTCCAGCACCAATAATCCCTACTTGCATGATAATCTCTCAATTATGATTGAATTCTCTTAAAGTATTTAGCCAAATCATGTTTATCTCGTATGTATCTACCAACGTTAAATATGATTTCTTTAATTAATGGGTATTCTCTATCTATTCTTACTTGTTTAATATCATTGATATTCCCAACAAGTATATATTTATCGCTACCAACTCCAACCTTTTTTGCCAACTGTATATGTTTTATTGATGAAGAGTTATAGTTAAATATCTTGGCACTAACAGTATCAACACTCACAGGATCATTACCAGCAATCAACAGATTTGATCTTATCGGATTCCCATATATAGCGACTCCTCCTCCCATAGATATTATACCATCAACTAAGCATAAATCTGGATGCATCGCCAAATTTGCATCCGCTATTACTTCATCGATATTGCGATGATATTTAGATTTGATTTTATAGGGAATGCATCCAAATTGATTTTTTAATGATACAGTTATTTTAGTTAGTGAATGTGTTTTGAGCTTAGGCAATGTTATGAAATAATCATAATCATTAAATATATCAGATATTTCCATTTCATTAAAAGAAAGACCATTAATATTTCTTACAATTTTAGGATTGTTACTAACATTGTACCATTTGGCTCCCCATTTACTTAGAATTTTGTCGAAACCAAACCATTTTAAAGTTATATCTGGTCGGGATGATGTTGCGTCACTTTCGATAAATGTTATTTGAAGGTCATTATATGTTTTTCTTAAATAGCAAAGTAAAGAGTCAATAAATAAAGGGTGTGTAATTGCACCAGAGCTTGGATCTCGGATATTACATAAATTAGGTTTTATTATTACTCTATCACCATCTTTCAATTCTAGTCCACCGATATTATCTATGGCAGATGAAATAATAGACTCTAAATTCTCATAACCGCTTGTTATTGATATATTTACTAAGTTCTTCATAACAATAATATTATAATTTGTAATTTTCAATAAATGTTACTAAAAATTTTGTAACATCTATTTTTTCATTTATTAATATCTCTTTCTTCTTAATCCATTTATCTTTTGCGTCATTATCCTGAAGAATTTCAATTGCTTTATCAATAGCATTTTCCTGGGCGTCATATGAGTTATGAAAGTTATAAACCATGTCGTATTTTGATTCAAGCTCATCTGTATACCCTCTTCTCGAAGTTGAGACAAAAATAGCTGGCGTTCCAAGAATAGCGCTCTCTGTACACATGGGAGCGCTTTCGCCTATAAATAAATCCGCGTAATATAGAAGATGATGGATTTTTTTCGGTGGCAAGGTCAATCTATATTTTTTTAATTCATCAGGTAATTCACCTTCGGAACTAATAAATACATTTGTAAATTTTTCTAATGATTTCACGGCTTTTATCTTATCTGAAAAACCACGATCCTTTATATCATGATGTGCGTTCCATGCACTGAATCTCATTATAATAAATTTATCATTATTGCATAAACCTATCTCTTTCAAAACATCTGGATCGGGCTTAAAGTAATTCGGATGCAAATATGCAAGTTCAAAATATCCATCAAATGTAACCTGCTTTTTTGTATCGATATGTTTATTAAAACATGCTGGTGTTAATACTACATCGGTAAAAGGATATGATAGCCAGTAAGCAAGATTCGCATGCTCTGTATCCAGGAGCATAATATGTGGTTTATTAAATAACTTGCTGACCTGCGCCAGATATGGAGTCCCGTATAGTAAAAGATCCGGATTAAATTTCTTTACAATCTTATATAATTTGAAATCGGTTTCAAAGATGCCGTATATTTTCTTTATCATCCCTTTATAATTTTTGCCCACAACCTCGTAATCAAAACCATAAGCATCTAGAAGATTTAATGTAATATCTTTCTCCCGTGCGACTATTTTAACCTCATGTCCATCTTTAATAAGGTTTTTTATAACGTTTTTCCATATATGGACGTGTTTAGGATGTCCTACACCAACCATGAACTTCAAGTTAATTCCTCTGCTGCTTTTGTAACATGATATATTATATGATATAAGTTCCCGTCGTTAAGTGAATAATAGTTAGGAATTGTCAGGATTCTATTTGCACATTTTTCGCTCTCTGGGCAATCCCCTTTGTAGTTATAAAACCGCATGGCAAATTCCGGAGTTAAGCTCCATAACTTAGCTGAATCTATTCCAGCTTTCTGCAAATAGGTACACATGTCATCTCTTTCTGTTTTATCTTTACATAGAATAGGAAACAGGTAATAATTGCATTTTGTATTCTCATTTTCAAATGGTAACTTTAGAGAGGTGTTGCTTAACCGTTCAAGTAAAACATTTGAGTTATTTCTTTGTAATTCCATATTTTGTTTAAATGATTCTAATTTTTTTAAAAAAACAGTGCGATCGCTTCTTCTAATACTATTTAATTGGAAATTAGTTATTATTTTTTTATTTGATGTGTTCCGTATGAGAGAACCTATTGGAAATGCAAATAATCCATACCACGGTTTATGGTAGAGAAAAGATGTAGCATAAGTATATAGAGAGTGCTTTATATCATTAAGCATTGAGTATGATTTTAGATTGCTAATTTCCCTATTGAAACTTTCCGAATAAGAGGAGTTATTCAATAGAATCATTCCCCCCTCACCTGCTGAGATGTATTTTCGCGACCTGAAGCTGAAAAAGGACAAGTCTCCAATAGTTCCTGTTAGTTTACCTTTGTACTCGCTTAATAACGAATGAGCACAGTCTTCAATAACAGGTATATCTTTTGCGATATTTTTAATTATATCCATGTCTGCCGGTCGACCGAATGTGTGAATTACTATGATAGCACTTAAATTTTTGGTTTTCTTATTTAAATCATCAGGATTTATAGTAAAATTATCAAGACATATATCAATAAACGTGGGGACATGACCTGCTTTGATTATTGCATCAAATATAGAAGTGCATGAAAATAGAGGGACCCCAATTTTTGATTTAGGCGGTAAATTTAAAGATTTGAGAATAACGTAAAGAGCACTTCTTCCTGATGCAGTGAAGAAGAAATTTCTTTTGCCAAATATTTCTTCTAATTTGCTTAAATCCGATTTCCCCCCGAAAGCTGCTCCAAAACTTGAAATCAAATCAAAAATGTTATAATCGATATTGAATCTGGGTATTAAATTTGGATTTGGAATATAAAACTCAATAGTTCGGTTTGCTCTGAAAATATTCTTATTATTACGCATCTAATCTACCAAAATTTTTTGCCCAATCTTATAAATTGTTTTAGGTCTTCCTTTGTTGGTTGTGAATAGTAACTGGCTTCTGTATCATTTTGTTTTTTTAATACACAACTATTATTTTTTATATTATCTATGCAATTTATTAATAGTTGTGACCCTCCCACCATTATTCTTTTTTGAAGAGTGTCCATAGAATCAGTACTATAGATAGGGATTTCTTTTTGATCAATTATATCTCCGGTATCCAATCCATTATCGACTAAATGTAATGTTACTCCAGTAACGGTTTCATTATTTCTTAAAACCCAGAACGTAGGTTTCACGCCTCTATATTTGGGTAGTAGCGAGGAATGGATGTTAATGATTCCAAAAGTCGGAATAGTTAATAACCCTGATTTGATAATCTGATCAAAATATGCAGAAATAATGACATCAGGTTTATAATTTTGAACTTGGAATATACAACTGGCAGCGTTTATATCGGCTGTATAATATATTGGAATTTCATTTTTCTTAGCTAATTCGCGAACCGTACTCTCTGTTTGATTTTGTTTGAAGCCTCTAATCAATCTAGCTAAATAATACTTAACCCCTAAGCCTGAAACAACTTTTCTTTTTATAAATTTTATTAATTTTTTGTATTTTATTGGTTTCGATACGAATATTCCTTTTATTTCTTTTGGTTTTTGGTTTATTAAATCTCGAAGTAAGATATATGAATATTCAGACTCTACTGTAAATATTATAATATTCATTTAAGATGCCTGTATACTTTAAAACCTAAATCCGCAATGCCAGTTTTGATAGGCGAATGTATCTTTTTGTATCTTCCATAGTTTACTAATTGACCACCAAACTGCTTCTTAAATTCTCTCACTCCGTACTCTTCCTTTGGACTGCCTGCGCCTCCAAAGTCAAATACATGGTAACCGTTTTTTATCCCCCAGCTGATGATTTCCCAATTCAGTAAGGCATTTGGATTCAAATTTTTATATTCGCTTGAAGTGCTGACATAATGAGCATAAATAACATTCTTATACATTAGAGTCGCTCTACCTCCAATATAATTATCTTTATATTCTGCAAGATGGAACTTCGCCATGCCCATAGGTACAAGAATATCAAATATCGCTTCAAAATAACTTAAGTCCATAATCGGTTTTTTAGCATTGCGATATGTTTCTTTTAAAAAGTTGTAAAATATTTTTACTTGGTTTCTATCTATAACTTCTTTTACTAAGATACCATTTTTTTGGGCTTTAGTGATATTCTTCCTCATGGATCTATGTACGTCTGACCAAACCTCTTTCTCAGAGCGCTTTAAATCGGTTATATAATTCAAATGATCTTCTAAGAAATATCCGCTTTGGTTAAATAATAGATTAAATTCCGACATATCATATATATTTCTAATTTCCGAATATAACGCTTGTTTTCCAATAACCTTTTCATATTCTCCCATTAAGAACAGAACCGCCTCTTGCCCCTCCTTCGTATTCTCGAATATAGGTCCTCCAAAAATTATAGACCTTGCTGAAAAAGCTTCGAGAAATTTACTCTTTTCTTTCATTAACACAGCATTCACTAAGGCAAGAATATTTCCGCTATTATCCGTGACAGCCAGCAATATTGGCTGGTACCCTTTTGTTTTAATGTAAACATCTTTCATTTGGGGGGTATGGAATATAGTTCCAATTGGGTTCTTTAAAACAAACTCGCTCCAATCAGCCCCCGATAAGGTAGTCGTCAAGTTAAATAGTGTCATTGAAACATCACATAGATTTAATATTCTAAGAGTTTAGTTTTGCTTTCCAAAATATTATTAGAACTCTTTTTCCGATGGTTCTTATCTGCTGTAATAGTAACCATTTTGTCCAATCGCTAAAGTTATCTTTCCAGTTGGATGGATGAATTAAAATATGAACCTTCCGTAATCTTCCACTCTTTAGTTCTTGGATTATATCTTCTGTGCATTTTATATTATATACTCCTATTGCCCGTCTTGATTGTATTTTATCCTTTATTCTATATCTAGTATCTACCCAGCTTCGATTTGTATCCGATAAATACATAATTTCATCGAAGTTCAGAGATAAGTATGGTTCTCCAATAATTCCATATGTCTTAAAATCATACCTTTTCCAGAGTTCTTTACTTTCCCAATTATCAAAGATCCGTTGTCCCCTTAACGTTTGCATAATTATCTCTAAAACATTTGAGAAACTGATAACATTAAGACCGTTTTTGAGCGGCCCACCATGCTGTGCAATCGTTTTAATTTCACAGATTTTTCTGAATTTATCTAAGTTACTCTCAAATAATTTTATTGCCTCCTCAAAATCTCCATCTGCTTCGCCCAACACTTCATAATGATATCCGATTTCATGTCCGAATCCTGAGATTCTTTTAATGTAGTCTACATTAAAGACCTTTTCATTAGACCTAAAATAATACGTAGTCTTAAAACCTAACTCATACTCAGCTTCAGCCATTTTCATCGCATATGCCAAATCACTCTCATCGTCAATATCATGGCGTATGATAGCAAATTTTTCAGGCAGTTCATTCATAGAAAGGTAATCTTTTAATGTTAGAATTTTTAACCCTGAATCAATTAATGCTTGACAAAATTTTATGTATTTGAAGTACGTAAAATCAAGCTTGGTATCAAAAAATAGGTTCGAATTTACTGAGTTGATTTTATTCATATTCATTTTTAAATTGTATCTTATAAAATATTCACTAATTCTTCAAAGTTAACGCTGCTTATAAATACATACCGTAATTATTAAGCTTGATGTCTCTTGCAAGAAAAACCACTCATGGGCTTTTCTGGGTATCCCTCTCAATGGTACTCATAAAGATAATTAATTTCATTATAACCGTTATCCTTGCGCGCCTCCTCGATCCCGAGCACTTTGGTCTGGTCGCCATCGGTCTGGTCGTCGTCAATTTCTTCGAGATATTCCGCGACCTCGGCATCGGGACCGCGCTGATCTATAAAAAGGATGATGTGGATAAAGCCGCTAACACGGCATTTTTCCTTTTCCCTGCGGTTGCGGCGGTATTTTATGTAGTATCCTATTCCATTGCCCCGCTGGCAGCCGACTTTTTTAATGAGCCGCAGGTCGAGCCCATAATCAGGGCATTGTCCTTCATATTCGTCATCTGGTCATTCGGGACCCTGCCCAGCATCCTTCTTGATAAGAACCTTGAGTTCAAAAAGAAAGTTATTCCCCAGATCCTGCCCAAAATAGGCTACGGCATAGCATCAGTCTGGCTTGCGCTTAGCGGCTTCGGCGTATGGAGCCTTGTGATAGGCAGGCTTGTGCTTGAGGTATTGAGCGTACTTGCCATCTGGCCCGTAGTTACCTGGCGCCCTACATATAAATTTGACAGGGAAACCGCATTAGAGTTAATAAGCTACGGGAAACAGGTCGTAGGGGCTAACCTGCTTG
>JAPMTX010000073.1 GCA_026552855.1 Candidatus Methanoperedens sp.
GAAAATTAAGAAGATCGATTTGACTAATGGGGAAACAATAGTATCGGAACTCACGAAAAAACAAAAAGATATTTTAGACTGTATGGGCTTATGTGCCTAAAAGTATGGGAGGTAAGGTTCTAATGATAGACAGCTATGGATTTTTTTATCGCATTTCTTATATAATCTACCAAAGGGCTGGGCGAGGTGCCCTTCCAAAGGGACGCTTTTACTTTCTTCCAATTAATAGCACTGCCAGCAAAGCCGCGATTGCCGAAAATGCTTCGAAGGCAGGTATTTTTGGCGTTGCGGTCGTTGGTGCTGGTGTCGGGCTCGCTGTTGTGGCTGCCGATGTCTGGATCCCAAGTCCGATTGTATCTACTACGAACCCCTTATCAGAACCACCTTTACCGTAGTGGCACCTGAAGCAAAAACCGTTGTTGACCATGATATCAGAAAATTCTGATGGCTTTGTATCCAGATTGCCATGGCAGGTACTGCACTTACTGTCATCCCCATCGTAATCATCACCATGGCTGCCTTCACCAAACATCCATTTCGAGAAAGATGGATTAATCGAGGTCGAAGTGCTTGGATGATTGGGTGCAGCTGGCGTATAGTCAATTATCTTCTGTTCTCGTCCTGTACGCGGTGCGCCGAGCGTGATAACTTGGAATCTCTGCGGATTTGTCTTCAGGGACAATATGGTATAGACATTTCCGCCAAACATCCCCGACAGGTTGGTGCCGTCATAGTAACTAACCGCCGGATGCTCACCCTGCTCTTGCGTAAAAGTCTCGATTTGATAGGTCGGATCTGAAAGGTTGCCAATAACAGATACCCGCAGCTTCTCTCCCACGAACTGGTGGATATCCTTCGTCGGGTCGTCAATGCGTGTTGGAATGAGATCGCCGTAGAGATTATTTATCATGATGTAGCGATTGCCTTCATCTCTATAAGGGAATTGTCCGGCACTTAGACTGAACTGTGCTGTGCCGTTAGTAATATTTGCAGCCTTATAGGGTATATCGTTTAAGACGATTATGCCTTGAAAATCAGACAATTTAGCATCCATGAGGGACGTTGCCCTGATATTCCCTTTGCCGTCAAGGCTGGGCTCCAGAGTGAGCGTCAGTTTACCCGCTGCTGTGGCTGCCGATGTCTGGGCAGCCCCCAATCCCATAATTAATATAAGCCATACCACCAGTCCGACTACTATGGATTTATTCATCGGACTTCTTTTGTGATTTTTCATATTTCCTCTGGAAGAAGTTATTGTAGCTACGCGCTTGATTCGTAAAGAGATTTTCTTAAGCTACGAGTGGATCGGCTGAAGACACATGCAGGCTCGTTCACGAGGTCGGATTTTTTATTGGATTCTGAATATCCAGGCGATTCAATCCAGTCAAATACGTTGACTTGACTTGCCAATTGATAGCGCATCAGTCTTACTGGGAATCAGTAGATTTCTCGGAATAAAATATGGTTATTATTATCACAATAAACCAAAACATTTATACATGCTCAAAGCATTTTAACATCCTAAGCTCTTTGGTTGGAAATTTCTAATAAATTAAAGGGCTGGGGATACTGAGGTAATGAGAGACATCATTAAGAAAGACTGCAAGAGCGAGGGAAAGAGTAAAGAGAAGATACGCAAAATTAAAATCATTTTAGCTGTTCTGACGACACTTTCACTGTTTTCACTGACGGGTATGGTGGTGCTCGCTACGCTTGGGTGTATCGAAAAACCACAACATCAGGAGGAGCTTATCCTTAGCAATTATCCGAAATTATTCGAAAAGGATGTGATTATCGTGGTAGGAGAAAATACAACCCAGATAGAGAATGATGCGACTAAGGCAATTGCATATAACCTCGGTGAATTTACTGGAAATACGCCGGTAATCAAAACCGATGCCGAGGTTACTGAAATAGAGAAAGCAGGATACAACCTGATTCTTTTGGGTAGATCTGATACAAACAAGATGCTCCGGGATATTTATGAGAGAACGAATGCGACAAGAGTAACGGATGAATATCCCGGCGCGGGTAAAGGTGTACTTGAAGTATTGGGGAATCCGTGGAATGAGAGCAAGGTGATGCTCCTTGTTCAGGGAAGCGATGAGTGGGGGGTGAGGGCAGGGAGCGTTATACTAGAGGAAAAACAAAAAGTTAAAGATAAAGCTAAAGTTGTTGTGGACTGGGAAGAAGCTACAGGAGTAAAGTTTCCAATTGATAGTGCGGAGGAAGCAATCAGATATGCAAATATGGATGTTAAAGTAAAAAGATTTGTTAAAACATGGTCTACCACAGGGAATAAGGTTAAGGCAGAGGCTAAATTTTCAAATTCAAGTAATAATTGGGATATAATGTATCGAGCAGATACACCTATACTAGAGAATTGGTATATGATTGTAATTAATTCAAATGGTACTATTATAGATAAAAGAGGATTTTTATGAGGATGAGATAATTAGGATTATCGGTAAATATTATTGCGTTATCAATTTTTATAGCTATAGCACCATCCATTATAGCACAGCAACAGAATGAGAGCAATTACTCCACGATAAATGAAAGTAATTACTCCCATACGATAAATGAAAGCAATTATTATCCCGCGATTCAGGATTCTAAAAATGAAAAAGCCAGCCAAGCAAATGAATCAATACAAGAAGATAAATCCATCAGTTCTACGATTAGTCCCGCTACAGAGTTAATAGGAGAGAAATCACAGGATTCTGTACCATTGAGGGATGAAAAAATTATAGCAGTGGAGACCGGAAAAAAGCAGATTAATACTGAACCAATTTTGAAGAAGATTCTTGATAATGGTTATAACCCGCCATCCGGGATTATAAGAATTGCAGATAGGGAAGAACAATACAAAGTGCCGCCAGGCATTAACGATACAGTCTTAATAAAAATATACGTCTCAAACAAACCTCTAGAAGGTCTATACAGCGAACTCAAAGCATTAGGGGCAGAAATACTTAAATATTACCCGACTGAGAAGTTAATAAAAGCAAGAGCACCAATAATCAGCATAACTAAAATAGCTTTGTTACCTGAGGTGGTAGATGTAAGGCGAACTATTAATTTTCCTCTCGCAACTCAGGATTATAACATAAGATTTGAAAATAATGAGCAATATTACCATGTTTTCCTCAGCGTGGAAAACCATACTTCTAACGCCACGATGATCCAAACATTGGAGAATTTAGGTGTAAAAATAAAGAAACAGTATAATGACGGAATAACGGATTTCAGGGTTTATATACCTTTAAGAAACCTAACTGAAGTTGCAGAACTTCCTTTTATCACTCATATTGAATATCATGATATTCCTGTTGAAACTGAATTGTATATATCCAAAAAAATGGTTGGCATAGATTATCTTGACATTGTCACATTAACCATTCAAATATATTTAAATATTCTTAACCCCCATATAAATTTGAGGGGATATATATTAAGAAGTTTGTCAGACTGTTGAGAGTGGATATAAGGC
>JAPMTX010000053.1 GCA_026552855.1 Candidatus Methanoperedens sp.
TCTCCTGCTCCGACCAGAACACCGTCTCCCAGGATGCCGGGATTTATCATCTCAACAGGTATAATCTCACTTCTGGCTGTACTGTATATGATCAGGAATAAGAGATTGAAAGTGAGAAAATAATGCAGCCGCACTTAAAGAGAGCGCTAATGTTACTTGTGATCGCGATAATCGGTTTTATTGCCGTAAGATCCCTGATTGTCCCGGACTCCTTCGGTCAGTATGGCTGGTACAGGGGCGATGCTGTTATTGATAGCAGGAATTTTCCCGTAGAGCATGCCGGCTCACAAAGTTGCGGGGAAGAGAACTGCCATAAGACCATCTATTCCATCTGGTCAGAATCCGGGCATAAAACTGTGAATTGCGAGACATGCCATGGTCCTTCTGAGGAACATGTCAGTAATGTCAGGATAATGCCGACTCCTGCAAATGATTCAAGGGATTACTGCGGGCTGTGCCACTTCAAACGCGCAGCCAGACCTGAGAAATTCCCCCAGATAGATCCGGAAACGCACGGTGAGAACTTAAAATGCGCATACTGCCACAACCCCCACAAGCCGTGGTTCGTGTAAGAGGAGGATTAAGATGAACATATCAAGAAGGGAATTCACAAGGATTGGATGCAGGATTGTAATAGGAGCAGCAGCGGGCACTGCAGTAGTTGAATCCATTGTTGCAAACGGCATTGCCTCTGAAGATCCTCCAAAAGGGGAATACGACTGGAAAGAGCATTTCTGGGGTTATTTAATAGATACCCGCAAATGCATCGGATGCGGAAGGTGCGCCAATGCCTGCAAGCTTGAGAACGACGTCCCGTTCAATGAGCCTGTTTACAGGACATGGGTTGAACGGTACAGGATAGTTAAAAAAGAGAGGGAAGAGGAAGTAATAATAGACTCACCGAACGGAAGTATCGACGGGTTTGTCGATGATATTCCCGCCGAGGAGATCAAAAAAGCGTTCTATGTCCCCAAGATTTGTAACCACTGCGAGAACCCCCCCTGTGTCCAGGTCTGTCCCGTAGGCGCTACGTACACGACTGAGGACGGCGTTGTTCTTGTGGATTACAAGTACTGCATAGGCTGTCGGTACTGCATCCAGGGCTGCCCTTACGGCGCAAGGTATTTTAACACCGAAAAGGGGACAGCGGATAAATGCACCTGGTGCTACCACAGGATAACTAAAGGTCTCCTGCCTGCCTGCGTGCAGGCATGCCCGGTCGGAGCCAGGGTTTTCGGGGACCTTAAGGACCCGGAGAGCGCGGTCAATAAGGTACTGGATGAAGAGAGGATTAATGTTCTTAAACCTGACCTGGGAACGAAACCCAAGGTCTATTATGTCGGACTCGACAGGGAAGTGAGATAATGGTCGAGAGTTTAGTCTGGGGATACATATACCCCAATGAGGCTGAAATCCAGTGGAGCATACTGATAGTATTATACCCGTACATTACCGGTCTTGTTGCAGGAGCTTTTATAGCATCGTCGCTGTACCACGTATTTGGTAAGAAAGAGATCAGACCGGTAGCAAGGTTCGCCCTCCTGACAGCCCTGTCCTTCCTGCTCGTTGCAACCATGCCGCTGCTCACTCACCTCGGGCATCCTGAGAGAGGTATAGAGATCATGTTCACGCCCCACCTTACGTCTGCGATGTCAGGGTTCGGGTACATATACTCATTTTATCTGATCATTGTGGTACTTGAGATATGGCTATCTTTCAGAGAGGATATAGTCAAAATGGCTCTCAATACGAGGGGATGGAAAGAGCTCTTATACTCTGTGCTGGCGCTCTTCTCATACGATATCTCCGAGAAAGCGCTGCACGACGATGAGAAGCTCGCAAAGAAGCTTGCCATCATAGGTATCCCGTCGGCTGCTTTCCTGCACGGGTACGTGGGCTTCATATTCGGTGGTATCAAAGCCAACCCATGGTGGTCAACCCCGCTTATGCCCATAATATTCCTGATGTCAGCCATTGTATCGGGCATCGCACTTCTGACATTACTCTACATCGCATCTATGAAGATCAGGAAACATGCTATCGACCACAAATGCCTGCATTCACTGGCGCACTACCTGTGGGTGTTCCTTATCCTGGACGTGGCGCTTGAGATGCTTGAGGTAGTCAGCATGAAATACGAATCGCTTGAGGAGATCGATATAATCAACCGTCTTCTCTCCGAGAAGATCGCTACGACGTTCTACGGCGTACAGCTGGGTCTTGGCATCTTCGTTCCGTTCATACTCCTGCTGCTGGTAGGCATCATGAAAAACCGCGAAACCCTGAAGATGATCATGATATCCATCTCTTCTATCCTCGTGGTTATAGGTGTGTTCGCGATGCGCTGGAACGTGGTAATAGGAGGGCAGGAGATATCCAAGAGCCTGAGCGGTACCATGACATATGTTCCTGTGTTCTTCAGCCAGGAAGGCGTACTGCCTGCAATAATAATCTTATTGATACCGTTCGTGATACTCTACGTTCTGACGCGAATCCTGCCGCCCTGGAAGGACATGGAGAGTTCAGAGTGAAATCGTAAGGTATTTATTGTATAAACTCCTTTTTTATTTTCGCCAGACTGAAAAACGGGTACCTGGTTTTGGCTCAAGACAGGATTATTTAAAACACGAGAAGAACGATTTAACCTTAAACGGTGGAAGAAAAAAAATGTTTTCAAAGACCCGGAACCCAGAAAAGTATTGTATACTATTTTTCGTATTGCTTGTATCTTTCATTGCGCCGGCAGGTGCATCCCATCTGGACGCTCTTAATAACTCATGCATTGACTGCCATAAAACTGTATCTCCGTTCACTGACGAGCAGAGCAGGTTCAACGAGATAAGAGCGAACCATACTGAGAGGAACATATCCTGCTCGCTTGAATGCCATGAGGATATCATAAGGAAAAAAGCTACAGATAATTTCCAGCAGTGGACTGAATCAGGTCATTCAGCCTATTATGTCACCTGCGATGCCTGCCACGGCGGTGACCCCAGAGCAAAAACAGAGGCTGGAGCACATGCTTCAATGAAAGGCGTGGATGATGCGAACAGTTCGATATACTTTAAAAACATCCCTGAAACATGCGGGAAATGCCATGCAGAGGAGCTTGACCATTTCAGGAACACCATGCATTACCAGAGGTTGAAATCCGAATCCCGCGCTCCCTCATGCGTAACATGCCACAGACCCCATACGTTCAAGGTTCTTAAAGCCTCGGAACTTACTCCTCTGTGCAGTACCTGCCATAATCCCACCGACCATGTAGCAACTGCAAGCGTTCCCAAGGATGCTAAAAATGCCCTTGAAGAAGCTAACGAATTACAGGGCGAGGTCGTAAAAGCGAAAAATGCCATATCAGAGGCAAAAGCGAAAGGGAAAGATATTACATCTGCCCAGTCGGATCTTGACAAAGCAACAGGCGTATTGAATGATATACCTTCTCTGTGGCACGGTTTCAATCTAAGGGATTTTGATCGGCAGGTCAATAGTGGGATCGACCTGGCTAAAAGGGCTCAGTACAAGACATCAGGGGTTGAGCCTACAGTGCCGCCTCGTACGCAGGGTACCGGTATAGTCCCTGTCCTCGGAATTTTTGCGGTAATATACCTGATAAGAAAGCGGTGAGTGAGTTAAATGGACAGAGTACCACTTGTAGGAGCTATTAAGAACTGGATCTCAGCGCATAAGCTGCCGATCGTTATTGTACTTATCGTCATGATATCAGGAGCTGTGCTGGTTACTGAAAAAGCCCTTGATATAACCGAGAACCCGGCTTTCTGTGGAAAGAACTGCCATATCATGAGACCTTACTACGATTCGTGGTATACATCCTCTCATAACGATGTAAGATGCGTTGACTGCCATTACGAGCCAGGACTGATAGGACATGTCAAAGGCAAGATTAACGGGCTTATACAGTTCTACAGCTACGAGACCACGGTTGAGGAGTATTCAGGGAAATTATATGCAAAAGTCATGGATAAAAACTGCCTTGTCTGCCATGAGAAGCGCATCCTGTCTTCTGATATTGGCTATCTGGGTGTGAATTTCAGCCATAAGAACCATCTGCTTCAGCCGAAAAGGGGTATTGGATTAACGTGCACGAGCTGCCACTCAATGCTTGTTATCGGCATGAGCGAGCACAGGTCTGTCACGGATCCATCATGCAGCCAGTGCCATCCGAATTTTGTACAGCAGGATGTGGGACATATAGTGGTCACGACCTCAAGCTGTTTTACCTGCCATTTCAGGGATGTGCCGGGGAATACGTCCATCTCAGGTTGTCCATCCTGCCACGGTCCTCCAAAAGAGATGCACCACAACTATACGAACTTTAACCATACGAGCCACGTCTCAAAGGGCTATGATTGCCTCACATGCCATACGAACGTATCGACAAATGCAAACGATGTCGTTCCAAAGAACAAATGCTACTCGTGCCACAATATCAGGGAAAGGGTCGATAAATACGACGACTTCAGCTTCATACATAAAAACCATGTAACGAACAATAAGATAGCATGTTATAACTGCCACTCTGAGGTCAAGCATACACCCAAGATAAAGGATAACCTGTGCGCCGGCTGTCACGGTCAGGAGCATCCCAAAGACTGGCTGACTACACATAAGAAAGAGGTACTGATAGGCAAGGTATGCAGCGACTGCCACCAGCCGAAGGACTGCTCGAACTGCCATGCCAAGATCGTAGCAGGTGGTAAAAAAGCCGTATAAAATCGTATAAATCCCCAGGCGTGGTTTAAAGCAGTAAGATGAATATCACATACAGGAATACTGCTGTAAAAACCATGCCCCAGGTTTACGAGCCTTCGGAGGATTCTTTTCTGCTCGCCGACGCCGCACTGTCCGAGATAAAAGGTACAGAGAGGGTACTGGAGGTAGGATGCGGGAGCGGCATAGTGTCTGCTGTAATAAAAGCAAATACAGGAGCAAAAGTAATCGGTATCGATATCAATCCATACGCAGCCAGATGCACGAAAGAGAACGGGATCGAGGCGGTAAGAGGCGACCTGTTAGGCTGCATCAAAGGCAGATTCGATATAATCTTATTCAACCCGCCATATCTCCCGACCGCAGAGGAGGAAAGGACCCGGGACTGGCTTAATGCAGCACTGGACGGCGGATATGATGGGAAAAGAACGATTTACAGGTTCCTTGAGGATGCGGGCAATTGTCTTGCCAGGGGAGGAAAAATACTGATGCTCGTATCCTCGTTAACAGGGATAGAGGAAGTAAAATCCAGGATGAGAGCTCTCGGATATGCTGTTGAAGAAAGGAGACAGGAGAGATTTTCGTTTGAGATACTCACAGTCATAGCCGCAGCTAAGGCGTGAGCGCGTATCCCTGCCTGCTCAAACCTCTATCTCGGCGAACCTGTCAATATCTGTCCTGTGACCCCAGATATCCCCCACAACCAGTTTGACATTTTTCATCTTTAAAAACGTTTTTGTGGTGTTCGAGATTGTCTTCTGGTATGAAGAAGGCAACTGCAACCGTTTTAGTTTCGGACTTTTCTGTACAAGATCGAAAATGTTCTTTTCAGAAGGTCTGAAACAAAAGTGTACGTTTTCTTCGTTCGTGTCAAGATCCTTGAGGTCTTCCTCAGAGCCAATAATTCTGAAAACGACTTTCATAATATGTGGATATGGTGATTCTACTACTTATATTTTTTTACTTATTAGTGGCGTTGCATTACGCTATTTAGACTGCAAGATTTAATAAACCGGAAGCGCCATATAATTAGTGGGAGATGGTCAAGGTGGAAATCCTTCTTGCTACTGATGGCTCTCCACAGGCAAAGAAGGCAGAGAGAGCAGCCATTGGAATCGCAAAATCCTACAACATCCGTATTGCTGCGCTGTTTGTCGTGAATATTATGAGCGCGCATTCAGCCTCCGAGAGGGCAAGATCAGTAAAACAGGGAGAAAAGATACTGGATGAAGTGGCGGCTGAAGGCAGAAAGCTGGGAATCGAAGTTCAGAAGGTACTGGAGATTGGGCGTATCGGCAATACCATATTGAAGGTAGCAAAAGACCTCAGGGTTCATACTATCATATTGGGGTGTGAGGGCAGGAACGGATTAAGGTTCCTTGTGGGCAGCGTGACCGACAGGGTAGTAAGGAACGCAGAGTGTACCGTCCTTGTAGCCAGATAATAAATTATATCACATATGAAGTTTAAAACACCTCAAGGTTATGGATTACACTAAAATACAGATCTCAGCAGATTCACAAGCCTCGGAAATAGCTCCTGTTGCGATGGCAGTGCATGAACTGTTAGGGCTTCCTGTCACCATGAGGAGCCTGAATAAAAAAGGCGTCAGGATCGAGAAAGGGAAGATCCTTGATAATAATTACACAGGTCCTGTGCTTGAACAGGTCTTAAAAGAGAACAAGGTCATCCGGACGATTCCTACAAGCGGTAGATATACCGGTATCCCCGTGATCGTAGTTCCCGTAAGGAACAGGGAAGGTTACGGGATTGCAGCGATCGGCGTGGTGGATGTTGTGGGCACGATAGACCTGGGACTGGTGTTCGGCAGCTACCCTGAGGTCGTAAAACAGGTACAGGAATGCGTAAGATCGAAAGTGGCAGTGCCCTGAATCTCAGGATTCGCCCTGCGAGGAAGGAGGACTTAGCCGGTCTCCTGGCTCTTGAGAGCATCTGCTTCAAAGAGGAGACGTTCAATAAGAGACAACTGGAGTACCTGCTGCTTAAGGCAAAATCCCTTGTACTGGTCGTACCTGCGGAAGATAATAAAGATAATATCATCGGGTCTATGGTTATTCTTCTGAGAGAACATATCGCTCATGCCAGGGTATACTCGCTGAACGTGCACCCATTATACCGGCGAAGGAGTATTGGGAGTTCGCTCATGGACAGTGCCCTTGGGTTTTTAAAAGACAGGGGATTTAAGAAAATTACCCTTGAAACAGGCATGAATAACACCGCAGCCCTGAGCTTATATGAAGCAAAGGGCTTTTCGGTCGACAGGATACTGAGGGGATATTATAAGAATGGCGGTGATGCGTTCCACCTGGTTAAAAACCTGTAATCCCAGAGCTATAATCCGGAGCATCGAAAATCTATCGTACCAGAGCATCGATTATCTTCCCGTAGATATCCGCATCCACAGCATCCTCGTATCCCCTGTAGAGGCTTGGATTATCGTTTATCTCGATGATTTTATACCCCTCATCAGTTTCCTTTACGTCCAGACCGTAAAGCCCGTTCCCGACGCACTTCGACAGGCTTATGCATATCTCTTCAAGCTCAGGGGAAATTGATTCGCGGGGGACGGCAACAGTATCTCCCCATACGTTTCTCCCGTTTATCTTCGATTTTACCTTCCATCCGCCATGGGGAATGCAGTACTTGCAGAGATAGAGCACCTTGTTCTGAAGGATACCGACGCGCCAGTCAAAATCCGACTGGATATACTCCTGGATCACCAGTATCTTTGACCGCCTGAGAAACTGCTTTGAGATTTTGATAAATTCCTGTTCAGTGTTCGCTTTTTCAACATGGGATGAGAACCTGGTATAAGGCGTTTTAATTACTACGGGAAATCCAAGCGTACTGAAGATGTTATCAAGCGCTTCCCTTGAGTAATCGCCTGTGAACAGAAGAGATTTTGGCGATGGGACATTATTCTTATGGAAAAGGTCATGGAGGATAGCCTTGTTGGAGCATGTCCTGATTGAATGCGGGTCGTCGATCACCGGGAGCCCTGCCTGTTCAGCAAGCCTTGATGCTATGTACGCAGAATTGCCCGGGTCTGTTGTAGCCCTTATGAACAGTGCATCGTATTCAGGCACCTTTGTAATATCATCCTTAAAGATGAACTCGAACGTATGCCCAATCGATTCGGCGGTGGATTTAAATTTTAAAAGAGCAAGCTGCTCTGATTTATCGTTGAAGTTATATGCCTCAACAAAACAGGCTATTCTCATAGATCAAGCTCTCTGCTTCATCTCACGGATTCTATCGCTAACAATATCCCACTTCACTTCTTTCTTCATGGCAGGTTCACAGTGGTTCAGGATAATATTCCCGTCATCTATCTGAACTATCAGTTTGCATATGGGAATATTAAATATTTCAAAGAACTTCCCCGTGAACTCTGATGTTTCACTGTTGGTCGATTCTCCCAGCATCTGTACTATCTCCAGTACCTCGCCCTTCACAGGATGCAGCGACACAGGGAACCTTGCGTCCATGCTCATCTTTTTGATCATGCCCGCAAGCCTTGAGCTTGATCTCACTATCTTCATGGAGTTATTGGTGAAAGGGTTTACCGCCAGCAGCATGGCAGGTGTATCCAGATCCCCGTTGGATCTCGTAACCAGCCTGTATCCATTGGTCGGCAGCCCGTTCCTCCTTGCTTTCTCGATAAGGAGCGGGTTCCTGTAAGCATCCATTATCTCTGTACAGTTGGGTGTGACATCTACTCCAAAGGTCTCGGCATGCGCAGATACGTAATACCCCATCCGCAAATAACGGTAATCATGGTTGATATTAAGAACGCTGTCATGCACTGGCTGCCTCAAAAAAAGCAACGGACTAGAGTCACTATCATCTTCGTCTTCACTGACTGTAATCATTTTAGGTATCAGTCCAGGTTTTAAGATTATATGCTGAGTATAAATAAGTAACGAGTGAAAAGCTGTATTTCTTCTGAAAAATTACGTCTGCTGTCTGGTAAAATCGGTAAATTCCTGCGGGAGGGATTTTTTGGACGTGGATGTCTTCAATACTAAGTACCAGTCGTAAGAGAATAATACGACACTGATGAATCCCAGCATTTCAAAGAACTCAAAGTATATCATAGCATTGGGCAGGCTTGTCCCTTCAATGACCTCATGGATCATGAAGAATACGCTGAAAGAAAGCACGTACAGGCAATTTTTTTTGAAAAAGGACTCGCTCACGAATATTTTTACATCCAGTTCGTTCTTATTGATATCTCTCCACAGCAGCCATATTTGAATAGATAGAAAGATGAAAACTAAATATAAAGAAAACAATATAAGTTCTATTATTCTATATATGTCATATTCATTCAAGATTCCGGCACGTCCTTTCCTATCCAATCATCTTTTATCTTTAATAATGATAAAGGTTTCGGAAAGTGCAGAGAAGGAAAAAGGGGAAAGGATCAATCCTTCTTAAGCCACGGCATCATGGCGCGCAGCTCTTTTCCTACTTTTTCCACTGGATGCTCGTTCTCCTGCCTCTCAAGCGCGTTGAGCACAGGTCTGTTCGCCCTGCTCTCAAGTACGAACTCTTTTGCGAATTCCCCGCTCTGTATCCTGCGCAGCGCCTCTTTCATAGCCTGCCGGGACTGCTCGTTGATTACTTTCGGACCTACTGTTAGCCCGCCGTATTCGGCGGTATTGGATACATAGTACCACATCTTGCTCAATCCGCCCTCGTGTATCAGGTCGATTATGAGCTTCATCTCGTGGAAGGTCTCAAAGTATGCGATCTCAGGCTGGTAGCCTGCAGCCACAAGCGTCTCAAAGGAGGCTTTCATCAGCGATGTCACGCCGCCGCACAGGTCGACCTGTTCGCCGAAGAGGTCTGTTTCAGTCTCTTCCTTAAACGTGGTCTCAAGTACCCCGGCGCGGGTGGCTCCTATCCCCCTCGCATATGCCATCCCGATATCCCATGCATTGCCGGTTGCGTCCTGGTATATGGCAAGGAGCGCTGGAACGCCTATGCCCTCGGTGTACGTGCGCCTGACAAGGAAGCCCGGACCTTTGGGCGCGACCATTATCACGTTCACGTCCTTCGGGGGCACTATCTGGTTGAAATGGATATTGAACCCGTGGGAGAAGCACAGCGTCTTGCCGCTATTCATGTGCGGCGCGATCTCGCTGTAGTAGATTGTGCTCTGTATCTCATCAGGCACGAGCATCTGCACAAGGTCTCCCTTCTCTGCTGCATCAGCCATGGTCATGACCGTAAGACCATCGTTCTTCGCCTGGGTCCAGGATTCACCGCCTTCCCTCACGCCCACGACGACGTTAAGCCCTGAATCGTGCAGGTTCTGTGCCTGCCCTGCGCCCTGGCTGCCGTAGCCGATGACTGCAATAGTTTTATCTTTCAATACCTCTAAATCCGCATCTTTATCATAGAATATCTTGACCATGAATTATCCTCCTGCTCCCTTTGATAGCATTATTATGTATAAAGTTTATTCAATGTAGCTCAAAAAATGAAATACTTTCAGCCTGTCTTACTTTATCGTTTCATTCGGCTCCTCTTTTGAATATCTCATAACATTCCCAATGATAAAAATAAAATTAAACAAAGTTATATATTCTCAAAAAACTTATCCGATGACAGGACTTGGTAGTTTCGTTCAAGTTAAAAACGGCAGAAAGGCTTGTGTATTGATAGATAGGATAGTGGAAAAATGGCATCTGATATATTTTATGAAAGACGTGCCCTCCCCCACCGAGGTGGGTTTGGATGAAGCTATGGATGGCTCTGTACGCCATGATCTGGATTGTGTTCTTCGAGTTCCTCCTCGCGATGACCCCTGGAGGCTCATTGGTTCTGATTTACCTGCACGTCGTCATCGGTGTCGCCATCATGGGCATCGCATTCTACAACTTCTCCGGGATTCGGAAGACCCGCGTCGCATGCCGTGTGAAGCGGATCGTGCAGGCGAGTTTCAACCTCTCAGTCGCAGTAGCCATCCTCGGTGCCGTTCTCTTCTTTGATATCGGCAAGGCGTGGTTTATCCCGCTGATCAATGTCTCGATTTACGGGTTCATCCTTTTCTTCCATGTCATCATCGCTTTCGCGATCATCACCCAGTCCGCCGCGGTCGCGATTGCCTACGATATGTGGGATGACCACGAGTTCGTAAAGGAGACGGAGCCAGGGATCGTGCCGCCTCTACCCATGCCACAGAAAGATGCCCACTGAACGAAGGAGGACGTATTCTCAGAATTTTAGATAAAGAACCGGAGGAAGAGCTTGTAAAAGGTCGTGTGGTTTATAAAAAGTTCTTGAGAGGCGCAATCTTCTCGATGACAGGAATACGCTTATCTATAGAATCAAGCCTATAATAATAAATCGCTAAGCAACTTATTCCACAGCATTCGCAGGCGGATACGTGATGCGAAGACCCTCCACCGAAGCAAACGGCGTGAGCTTATGAGGCTGGGTGCTGGACAGGCTCATAATATGCTCAACACGTATGCCCCTTATAGCGAGCGCATCCGCGATCAGTGAGCGGTGGCAGCGCCAGGGCACAGCTTCAGCGCACATCAATGCGCACCTCTCCTGCCCTGCAAGGTTAATCAGGGTCTTCAGGTTATCCTCAAATTCCTGCGTCTGCATGTAATCCGCGAAACCACGAAAAGAGCTGTTTTTCCAGCCTGTATTCGGTGAATCCGGGCGGGGATGGCGAAGACCGCCAACCCCGGGCATGTGGACATATTCTATGCCTGCAGCTTTAAGTTCGTCGGCCAGTGTCTCTTTGTTGAACTGGGGGTTATGCCTTGAGCGCGGTACTGTGCGTATATCTACGACCTTTGTAACTTCATGCGCCTTCAGCATACGGATGAACAATTCAAGCGTGCGCGTGGAGTGCCCGATTGTAAGGATAACAGGTGAAGCCTGTGAGATTTGTCCCATCATTATCTCATTAAAATCCCTATTAAGCTTTCGAGGGGAGTAACATCATCTTTCGTCAGCGAGATCCTGGCAGTTATGTTCTTGAACTCAGGTATCCCTTTCCCCCCCGTCTCATCGGACACAAGTGAGTTCGACCAGGGGCTGTTCACCATAAATGCTACACCGCCGGGCTCATCCCTTCTGGTCTCACGCAGCTCGACAACTATGCTCCCGCAGTCGCTGGTCAATTTCACCCTATCGCCCTGTTTGAACCCCATTTTCCTCATGTCTTCTTTGCTCATCATTACGGCAGCCGAGAGCTTCCTGTATTCCTCGCCGAACCTATTCTGCTCAAGTGCCCCTATCTGAAAGATATCCCGGTAGGTAGTGATCTTGATATCATATTCAGGGCTTTTCAGGAATTTACTTAACTCCATTCCCATCAGAGTTCCTCCGTTAACCTTGTCAGTATCTCAGCATCGGATAGATAATTGTTCTCAACGACCTTTGACAGTTCGATCACCCTGCCGTCCATCCTGATAGCGCTGCCTCCTGCTTCAACGCCTGAGACCGCAGCCGGTATCGTGACCGATGCGATCCTGGATGTCAGGGTAACGCATGGATCTACACATATCACAGGTATGTTTGCAAGATGGGTCAGCACAGAGCGGGGAAGGCTTGATAACGGGTCAGAGCCTACGACAAGCAGTGCATCTATGCTCTTCTGTCGGAGCGCCTCCACGATAGAGTACCTGTTATCATGGGCTGCGCTGCTGCCGTCGAACTTAACGCGGTTAACGAACCCTGTCTCTCTAAATAAAGCCTCATCGAACCCGCGCATGTTGTAATGACCTATCATCGGCATGATATGGAAATTAGGGAGCTTATCTGCAAGGGAGACGAGGATATCAAGCTCATCTTTTATCGAATAAGTAAGCCCAATGCCTGCAAAGATTGTCCCGAACTCGGCTTTCTTCAATATGCCCGCAAGTTCCAGCATCCTCTTAGCGTCGTATGCAGGTACTTTTCCTGAGAGTGCATCCAGAAGAGCAAGGATGAATTTCCTGTCCCCTTTCGGAGGTATCCTGTAGAAGTGCCCTTTACATATCTTCGCTGTATTGGATTCGCGCACGTCTATGGCAACGGCGATGCGGTCCTCCTCGTACCCGCGTTGCCTGAACTCGCCGCGCGGGAAATACGAGAACCGCGAGAGGTGGCGCGGCTCTGAGTCCTGTGCATCTGAGCCCCAGTATACCAGCACGTCAGCCCTGTCCCGTACGTCCTCAAGTGAGCATGTCCTGAACTTTTTCTGGAGCACTTTTTCTATCAGTATCCCCTGGCAGAACGAGGAGGTGTCGTCTATAGCAGCATTCAGTCTTTTAGCGAGCTGGATGCCTTTTGTCTGGGCTTCAGATGTTGAATTGCTCCATCCGAAGAGCATAGGCGATTTTGCATTCTTCAGGATCTCTGCTGCTCTCTTTATCGCGGCATCGATACCAGCAGGCTTTTTATCTACTGAAGGTGCAAGCCTGTTAATGCAGCCCCGGAATCTTGCAGCTCCTCTCCTGCATGCATTTCTCGTCTCCTTTATCCTGTTGTTCTCGACAACGGCATCAATATCCTCGCATAACAGCGCGCATCCTGTACAGGTGACCATATTCCCCCTAAACGAACTCTATCGCACCAGTCGGGCAGGGGTCGATGCAGGCATAGCACAGCACCCTGTTCTTCCCGAAGCGGCGGCATTCCTTGATGTTGGAAGCCACGACTTTTCCATCAATGATTTTGAATATCACCCTGTCGTTGGTGGGAGCGCATCCTATAGCCGCACCCCTGGGGTCGTTGGCGACATCCACGGGGCATGCGACCACGCAATTGCCGCAGCCAGTGCAGAGCTCAGGGTGGACTATCATGCCCGTCTCCTCAGCGCCTGCGGTCGGCAGCAGGAGCGATTCTAATTTCTCTTTCTGTTTTTTGAAGTTCTCTTCAAGAATAGGAGTACATTCAGATATATTTCTTTTTCTCGATAGCAATGCAACTGCAAAAGCCATGCATGTAGATTCACCGCATTTCTTGCAGTTGGTTTTCGGTAAGAGCTGGTAAAGCTCCATAACGGTAGGCATATAGTGAGGGGATTGATTTTATAATGGATAAATGTTATGATTTCTGAAATAATCGCTTTGCAAGCCACCAATCGATTTGCATAAGATTTAAGATAGTTAGTAGCTATTAATTTCTCGAAACCATGAAAAAAAGGGCAGAAATAATTTTGAAAGGAAGGGTGCAGAAGGCAGGATATAGAGATTATATTGATGAAGTAGCTTTTGATCTAAATCTCAGAGGCTGGGTAAAGAATCTTGAAGATGGGACTGTTAAAGTTGTATGCGAAGGTGAAAATAAAGCCATAGATGAGTTCATAAATAAAATACGAATAAAGGAATATCCAATCAGAGTTGAGGATGTAGACGTTGAGTATCTCCCTTCGACAGGGGAATTTAAGGATTTTACCATAATTCGAGAAGAGGATATCGTTTTTGCAACGTATGAGCGCATGGATGCTGCCGGCAGGTATATTAGAGAAATAAACAGGAATCTGGGCGGCAAGCTGGATAAAATGCTTGGCAAGCAGGATTCGCTACAAAATACAGTTGGAGATGGTTTTAAAGAGACAAAAGATGAAATCCACTTACTCAGGGATGATTTCAGGCAGGTCTTCATGACCGAAGTAAATGAATTACGCGGAGAGATAAAGGAACTGAGACAAGCCATCATGAGGATTGAGAGCAGAATGGTGAAGGACGAAGCATAGTACCTGAATTATCTGCATGTAAAGCTGGGTTAGATATATGAAATCTATTGTCTTACTCTCATCAGGTCTTGATTCCACTGTCGCCTTCAAGGAAGCTTACGATAAATCAGATGAGCTTCTGTGCGTGACCTTCGACTACGGGCAAAGAGCCAGGAGAAAAGAGCTAGAATTCGCTAAAACCATCTGCGAGCGTTTTAAAATAAAGCACATCATAGTAGAACTACCACTTTACAGGACATTCCGTGGCGCGCTCACGGGAAAAGAAAAGCTTCCTGAGATTTCTGCTTCTGAGCTTGATGACGCGGATATTACTCTGAGAACTGCCGAAGCTGTCTGGGTTCCAGCCCGCAACGTGGTCTTTCTGTCTATCGGCGCAGCCCTGGCTGAGAATTACAGGTACGATGCGATAGTTACAGGGTTCGATAAAGAGGAGGCAGCCACGTTTCCCGATAATACGCCCGAATTCGTTAAGAGCTTCAATGAGATGTTGAAGTCCGGGACTCTCACGCACCCTGAGATTTACGCGCCTCTTATTTCCATGAACAAGGTAGATATAGTGAAAAGGGGGCTTGAAATAGGCGCGCCTCTTGAATGGTCATGGTCGTGCTACCAGGGCGGGGAAAGACCGTGCGGAGTGTGTGAGTCGTGCCTGAGGCGGGCGAGGGCTTTTGAGCTTGCAGGCGCGAAAGACCCGCTGCTTGAGAGGCTGGGATAATTCAAAGTGCTCTAATCTTGTGAGAAGCATACTATCTGATGCGTGTCGGTGATCACATCTTATCAGATAATAGTATTTTTTCCGGCGCAACCGCAGTTCTTCTCCCGGATGCCTGGACCTCAAAACAGGGGATATTTTTCGCCCCTACCTTTTTCCTTGTATAAACGAGCTGACCGCCCTTCTCAAGGAATATCTTGTATATTTCTTCGAACTGCCTTTTCTCCTCATCGGTAAGCTCGATAGAAGCTACCTTACCTGAGAGATGGTTTATCATGACGAGGACGTTAACCTCCCTGATTCTTTTCAGGTCGGTTTTCTCTTCTTCCTTCTCGATGTACACGCTTCTTTTAAGCCTGGGAGACCAGCCCACGGTCTTCCGTTTGAATTCTATGAAGGTTATGGGCACATATTCTCCTTCCCTGGGCTTCGGGAACTGTCTGATCAAATGGTGTTCGTTCATTATCGTTTTAGAATAGGTGGATATTGAATTGATTATAATCATTATAGACTCATACTATGTTTATATTACTTCCTGTAGGAGCATTGCATGAGTAAAAAATCCCGCCTCCCAGATTCGAACCGGGGACTTCGCGGTAACTGCGCGTTAATGTGTGCAATCTGCACATGAGCCATACTACAGCCGCGCACTCTAGCCACTGAGTTAAGGCGGGGTGAATGCTGTGAATAGGCACGATTGTACTTAATTCTTTTCTTTAATGCAGCTTTGCACGTAAAGTCGCATTTGCACCTAAAATCTTAATTCTGCACTTAAAGTCAGTTAGCCGATGCAACGATAAATCTTATCTACTAAGTAAGGTTCTGTCAAGTCTATATCGGATGGAAATGGATAAAACGTCCTATAAATGAAATACCGAGATAAGTATAAAAAATAAAATTTGGAAACGGGAGCGGATGCCAAAAGAGGCAATTCTAAATGGTAAAAATTAATTGCTGGAGGAAGGAAATATTGAAAGAATGATATTTTAAATTTAAAATAAGAAAAACAGGAGTTATCGCTTATTTTTTGGGACAACAAAATCTTCTGTTATTTTATGTTTTGGAGATTCTCTCTGTATTTTCTCAAATTCTTCCGCATCGATTGGTGGAAAGTCTTTGTGTAAATATTCTAAAGCCATAATTTTGTTCTCCCTAATTCTATTTTATTCATTATTAAATTATTAAGTTATTAAATTATTATGTTACTACAATTTGTTATAGTAGATTTAGGGTATATATAGTTTACTCCAAGTTCAGTACTTCCGAAACCCCCTACTTCCGAATGACTAAAGGAATTACAATCTAAATCTATTGGAAAATATAAGTTGGGGTACCCCCATAATAAAATACTATGGGGGTAATACAATGAGGTC
>JAPMTX010000074.1 GCA_026552855.1 Candidatus Methanoperedens sp.
CCTACACTATTTCAACGCATTCCAAGGGACAGGGACACCATCCGGTTGTCAGGTACGCAGACGGGGTAATTGAAACGCCTGAGAGATATTGCTATGTTCTCCTGTATCAAAAGACCAGTCCACAGAAAATTGAAATTCGTGTTCTTGGCACTGCTGCTATACTGACCAGCTTTACACCAAGCACAGCCGCGCATCCGAGCACTTCAACTTCAACCAATCCACCTTTCTCAACGTGGATCATTTTCGAGAAAAGCCATGGAATCGATTACAACGGAACGGATAGCAAGTGCAGCATTTGCCATGGCGACCTGGATATGAAAGCAGCTACCTATGATGCGATTACCACCGGTAACGGCTGGTGCTACAGATGCCATTATGGCAAGGGTGGCGATGATAACGGGTTTGTGGATCCAGCAGCAATATCAGCATCTCCGGCACCCACAGAAACTACACCGGCAGCTACAACCATGACCCCTGCAGCAACACCAAAGGCACCTGCATTTGAAATAATGTCAACGATCGGGGCACTGCTGGTAGCAGTATTGGTCAGAAGAAGGTTTTAATACAACCTTCTTTAACATCGTATTTTGAAAATATAAAGATGTTATGCGTCTGAAACCTCAAAGACCTGGTAATGAACGGTAAAAAACTAAAATACAGCATTATTTTTCTCAAAAACTCAGAAAACCTTAAGAACTCTCAGCGCATTTATATTGTCAGCGGTTGTATAAATATTTGTACAGGTCTGGATTTTGGAAATTTTCTGGATTTGGGACTATAAGGAGATTATGGTAAAGATAACAGAAGGTATCAGGACTGACGGCGTATATTCAGCAGCGGAAGAGGATGAGGGCAGGATGAACTGGCACAAGATTGCGCATGAGCCCAGAGAGAAGCAGGGAATGTACTGCAGCGTACTCCAGGCTTATGTCAGGATATGCAAACTTGTTTCATGCAGGCATTACACCTCATGCCACGGCACTGTTCGCGGTTAAATTACCTGGAAATCAAGACAAATATTGTACTGGTAAGGCGCATAGGGTCTCACGACCCTCCTGTCGAGCGGGACTATTCGCAGGTTCAACCTGCCGGCAGTCTCTTCTATTTTATTTAATATCCCTTCAAACAGGTCATCCTCATGCGCTATCGCATAGAAATGGATTATCCCGCCTTTTTTTACTATCCGAAGCGCGTCCTCAAGGAACTCGAAGACGCTGTGGGGCAGGTTCATAATGACATGACCAACGTCCAGGAGCCCTTTTACCTCCTCCCGCGCATCACCCTCTCTTATCTCAATGTTCCTGACCCTGTTGAGCTTCGCGTTCTCTCTCAGGTAATGGATCGCGTCCGGGTTCTTATCGATAGCGATCACACGCGCGGAAGGGAATTTTTTTGCGATAAGGATACTGAAAGGTCCCACGCCTGCGAACATGTCTACCACGGTATCGCCGTCACGAACCTGGTTTGCAACACGGAGCCTCTCTGTCGCAAGGCGGGGGGTGAAATATACTCTGGCGACATCGAGCAGGTACCTGCACCCGTTCTCCCTGTATATCGTTTCGGTCTTTCTCTCCCCTGCCAGTACAGTCAATCCCCGCGTCCTGTACTCGCCGCTTACCGAAGTCTCAGCCTGGAGGACCGTTCTTATCCTGTTCTGCCGCAGCAGGGTATCTGCTATGCGCTTTGCATCGGGCTCGTACCTGTCTATGATGGCGATATCGCCTACCTGTTCGTACGCAGGTGCGAACCCCAGTATCTCTTCAGGGGATTTTTGTTTCTCCAGTACCTCAAAATCCCCTTTTTCGATATCATATCCTTCTACCGGCTTTATGACCGGGATTAAAAGGAACCCGTCCCCGGATTTTATCTTCAGGTCGCTGTTGATAGCGCCGAGTTCAATAAGTTTTCTTCTTACCTCTTCTCCGGCTTTTTTTGGTACTCTGATGTACAGTGATTCCATGTAATTGGGAATTACTTACTCCGAGAAAATAGTTTTCAGCAATAAAATCGTCATAATTACGCCGATCAATATCGCTATATATCCGAGTATCCTGCCTGTTAAGAGACCATAATCTTTTAGTGTATCTTTATTCAGTGCCATCAATTCATTGCATTGTTCACTTACAGTATATAGTTTTTCATAGTAAGACTTACTAACGTTACCGTCAATTACTGCTGCATGCTCACTTTTATCGGGCTTGGATTATACGATGAAAAAGACATAACTGTAAAGGGACTGGAAGCAGTAAGAAGGGCGGACCTCGTCTTTGCCGAGTTCTACACCTCGCACCCTGTGGGTACGACGGTAGAGAAGATGGAGGAATTCTACGGCAAAGCGATAACCGTACTCACGCGGGAGGATGTTGAGCAGAACCCCTCATGGCTTTCCCAGGCAAAGGAAAAAAACGTTGTGTTCCTGGCAGGCGGGGATGCAATGGTTGCGACGACGCATATCGACCTGCGCCTTCGCGCTGCGGACATAGGCATAGATACAGCCATCATACACGCGCCGTCCATCTCATCTGCAGTAGCCGGGCTGTGCGGGCTGCAGAACTACAGGTTCGGCAAATCCACGACCATCCCGTTCCCCTACACCCGGCGGGGCAAGACCATAGTATCCGAGGCTCCGTACGATACTATTAAAATGAACAAAAGGAATGACCTTCACACGCTCGTCTTCCTTGATATCAACAGCGAGAGAGGATTCATGCAGATCAGAGAAGCCGTGCAGATACTGCTGGAAATGGAGGAGCGGCGCGGCGAGGGCGTGCTTGTGGATGCGTTAGCTGTAGGAGTCGCCAGGGCCGGGTCGGATTCGCCCTCAGTCCATGCCGATTATCTTGGAAAATTGAAGGACTATGATTTTGGCTCACCGCTGCATACACTTGTCATCCCGGCAAGCCTCCACTTCATCGAAGCTGAGGCGCTGGTCAAACTGTGCGGCGCACCGTCAGGGATAATGGAGTGATAATTATTTCAGTTTCCTTTTCTCTTTCGCGAGTTTCTTTTTAGCATCGCCGCTGCCGGCTGCTGCCAGCTTTTCAAGCTCTGCTATTTTTTCCTTGCGATCTCGCTCTTTTCGTTCCATGATCTTTTTTGACATTGCCATAGTATCACCCTCTATATGTTAAGAATGAAAGTATTTAAAATGAGTTATTTCAACCCATACCTCTTCTTGCGCCTCTCTATCGAATCCTTCAGCCTGTCATAGTCTGTGCTCGGCATCTTTGCATCAGGAAGTTTTGGCTCTTCTCTCTTGGGCGGTTTATGCTTTCTTTTTTCCCATACATCGTCATATACATCTGACATCGGAACTCACCTGTTTTGCACGCAGTTTCACTTTAATTATTTTTATCCCTAATAAAGTGTGGGGATAATTGCCCAGAGACCTTATCCGGCTCAATCCTGGGAGACCACCGTATTCTTCAATATCCCTATATTTTCTATCTCCACCTCCACCT
>JAPMTX010000054.1 GCA_026552855.1 Candidatus Methanoperedens sp.
ATATGCGGCGGCGCATTCGAATTACGCGATCCTGCTAAAAGAACAAAAAAGGAACGATGAGGCTGAACAGCATTATAAACTGGCGATAGAAGCTGACCCGAAATATGCGGCGGCGCATTATAATTACGCGATCCTGCTAAAAGAACAAAAAAGGAACGATGAGGCTGAACAGCATTATAAACTGGCGATAGAAGCTGACCCGAAATATGCGGCGGCGCATTCGAATTACGCGAACCTGCTATCTGAACAAAAAAGGAACGATGAGGCTGAACAGCATTATAAACTGGCGATAGAAGCTGACCCGAATTTAATAGAAGCCCATGGCGCTTATGGTCTTTTTTTAATTGAAAGTGATCAAAGAGAGAAATCATGGGAAGAAACAAAAATAGCTTCCGATCTTTTTCAAAAAGCTTTGCGGTTCACGGAATCTCATTTGGCTAAAGCGTGGTTTTATCAGGAGTATTCAAAAAAATATTTGGGGCAAAATAAATTTTCTGAAAGTTCGGAGGATGCTTATGCAGCAGGTCAGGAATATTTAAAAGCAGCCGATGCAACGGTCGAGGAAGACAAAGAGAAATCTGCATTTATGCTGCGTGGGAATGAGCTTATAGCTAAATCGTATATCCGAAAAAAACACAAAGGACTTCCAGAATTAATTAATAATTTGAAAATAGCATCTGAATATTATAAAAAAGCTTCTGTGTGCCAGGTTGGTGGTAGACAGGAAGTCTGCGTTGCATGTCAATCAGTAATTCACGTTTTTTCTGAAGTTATAAATTATCTGGATGATGTTATAAAAGACAAAACACCATCCATTAAAAATAGTGAGTGGAAAAATGACCTCAAAAAATCTCATGCAGTTTATAAAAAAGAGGAATCAATAAACGGAATAAAGCTTGTAAAGACTCTGAATGAATTGATAAAATGTGTGGATGAATTATATAATTATAAACTGAGGAAATCAGTTGTTCAAGGAAAAAGACTGAAGGATTGTTACAAGAAATTAGTTGAGGTTAGTGCAAATATTGAAGGCGGACTTAAGAATATTACATACCCTGTTGTTGACATCATAAATGATTATGCGAGGAAAAAGGGCTATCCGAGATTAGATGATACTATTATTGAAAAACCAACATCTGCGTTTGAGTTTTTAGGGTTAATTAAGGCCGCCATCGTTATTTTAGGAATAATAGCAGGTTTAATCGCAATACTTCAATTTATTAAACGTGATACACAGGTACTTGAATACCTGAAATCCATCATTTTCGGAAGCGGCGCCCCATGACCGCCCCCGCCCTCCCCATCCTCGATAACCACATGCACCTCAACCCCTCCGGTAGATGCCTCGATGCCGTCCGCGAATTCGCGCGCGCCGGGGGAACGCACCTGGTGCTCGTCTCGCTCCCGCCCTGGTCTCTCGGCGTTGAGATAGGCGCGCCTGACGACTACAGGCAGGTGTTCGATAAAGTCCTCGCCATCGCGCGCCGCGTCCGGGAGGAGATGGTGGGCGTGTTCGTGGTGCTGGGCGTGCACCCTGCCGAGATAAACGGGCTGTCCGGGCGCTTCGGACTTGCGCGCGCCGTTGAGATTATGGAAGGCGGGCTTGAGGCGGCGCGCGAGTATGTAGAGAAGGGAGCAGCTATCGGTTTGAAATCAGGGCGCCCCCATTATCCTGTAGATAAGGAAGTCTGGAACGCATCCAATGGCATCATGCGACGAAGTTTTGAGCTTGCAAAAGATGCGGGCTGCGCTGTGCAACTGCATACCGAGAGCGCGACCGAAGAGGGGCTTGAAGAGATAGCCGGGATAGCAAAAGAGGCTGGTCTGGCGCCGGAGAAGGTGGTCAAACATTTTGCGCCGCCCATGGTGAAAATATGCGGGAGGATGGGCATTTTCCCGAGCGTACTGGCAGGGCAAGATGCGGTTAAAAAGGCTCTTGGCGAAGGCACGCGGTTCATGATGGAGACAGATTATATCGATGACATGAAGCGACCGGGCTCTGTGCTCGGACCAAAAACAGTCCCGAAACGGACAAAACAGCTCATCCCTGAATGGGGCGAAGAAGTATTCTGGAAGATTCACAAGGAAAATCCAGAAAAAGTATACGGCATAGAGATCAACTGCTGAATAGTAAGAACAGGGGCAAAACCTGGTTATAAAAACGAGAAATTGATAACCCTCGATTCATAAACAAATCACAATATTTATTAACCAGGCAGTCTATTATTAATCAGTTGGGAAAAACGGGTTTGGTAAAATCATTCGATAGGAGATGAGCGAATATCATAAACCCGGCATGCGAGAAAAGATTATTGATATCTGTTATCGCTGAAATAGAGTGGGTATTCTGATAATCTCAAAACAGTACTGGAATAAAAAATAGCAGAGAACCATGGTGGTGCTGCTGAATCAAGTTTATATATACAGGAGTGGGCTTATCGTGTCCGGCTCTATGCATCCAGAGATATATCCAGGCAGGAGCCGGACACAATTGCCTTTTATTAAAACTTTGAACTTGTATTTGTTTATCATCCCGGATTTCGAAAGTTCCCGGCATTATCGCTATGTTTAAGCTATCTTCTTAGAATTAGAATAATTCTGTATGAAGCGGGACTATTTAACTATTGATGACATGGACCTCCGGGAGAAGACCGTTCTATGCAGGCTTGATTTGAATTCGCCGATGGACCCCAGCGGGACCATACTTGACGACTCGCGCTTTCGGAGCCACCTTGTAACCTTAAAAGAGCTCGATGAAGCAAAAGTCGTGATCCTGTCCCACCAGAGCCGCCCCGGGAAAAGCGATTTTACAACAATGGAGCCGCATTCGAAGCTGTTATCGAAGCTATTGCGCCGCAAAATAGATTACGTGGACGATATATTCGGTTCTCATGCTGTCGATTCAATAAAAAGGATGCAGCCAGGTGACATTATCCTTCTTGAGAACACCCGCTTCTATTCGGAAGAATCACTTGAGCGCGCGCCGAAAGAGCATACAAAGACCCATATGGTAAAGCGCCTTGCGCCCCTCTGCGATATTTTCATGAACGATGCCTTCTCGGTCTCGCACAGGTCCCACCTCTCAGTGACCGGGTTCACCGAAGTACTGCCGAGTATAGCAGGAAGGATCATGGAAAAAGAGATAGATTCTCTCTCAAAAGGATTATCATGCAACGACCGCCCATGCATATACGTGCTTGGCGGAACAAAGGTCGATGATTCCATCAAAGTCACTAAAAACGTACTTGAGAGAGGATATGCAGACAGGGTGCTGGTCACAGGCGTAGTGGCGAACGTCTTTCTTGCCGCTGCCGGCACAAGGATAGGGAACACAAACATGAATTTCATTGAAAAACAGGGCTATACCGACCAGATAGACATAGCAAGAGAGCTGCTCGGCAGGTTCAGAGGGAATATCGGGCTGCCTGTGGACGTTGCATTGAATAAAAACGATGAGCGCGTTGAAGAAAAAACCCAGAAACTTAATACGGAACTGCCGATCCATGATGTCGGGATCGAAACGATGGTTAAATTCTCAAAGGAGATAAGCCAGGCGAAGACCGTGGTGATGAACGGTCCCGCAGGAGTGTTCGAGAAAGATGCTTTTGCTCTCGGGACGTACGAGCTTATCAAGGCAGGAACTGAGGCAGGGTTTTCCGTCCTCGGAGGCGGACACATAGCCGCTGCCGCAGAACAGCTCGGGGTCTCAAGCAAATTCTCCCATGTAAGTACGGGCGGCGGCGCCTGCATTGATTTCCTTGCAGGTGAAAAACTGCCCGGCATTGAGGCACTAAAAGATGCTGCAAAACGGCTCAGACAAAAATAGCTCAAACGGATTTGATTTTACAGGCAGGATGACACTGCTCGTTAAAGATATTGTAAGAACTCATTCCGGCTTCAGCCATATCAATCCCGATAATATCTTCATAGCCGTATCGCCCTCCAATGGAAGCAAAAGCGGCGTAGTGGCAAAGCTGCGCCCTATGCGGTTTGAAGGGGGCTCCAGGACGCATATCATCCGCGGGACCGAGTACCTCGCCCCTGAGGTGAACATTAATGGAAATAACATCCTGTACGTGATCTACTTCCTTTTACCGCGCTATCTTAATTACGGGAAGCTTGAGAACAAACTGGCAACCGTACTTCATGAACTGCATCATATCTCTCCTTTATTTAACGGGGATATAAGACGGTTTAACGGTAAAAATTACGCCCACGGCAATTCGCGGGAAAAATACGACGAACTGGTAGAGGTCTATTCTTCGGAATATATCAACTCTACTGCCCACCCTGAATTAAGCGACTTCTTGAAGTACAAATACTCCGAGCTCAGGCGAAGGTACGGAGCCATACACGGCGATATGATACGCCTTCCCCGCTCAAGACCTGCGAACAAAAGAGCATATCTCAATTCTGCAGGCATCAGGCGATATCTTTCGTAGTATCTATCTGGATACCTTCGCCAACCCTGAACTTCAGCATCTCAGATGTCGGGGCTTTACCTCTTAACTTGGGTATCGAGATGCGGCTTGAGATCTTATCCGAGTTGGACTCTATTTCGATATCGAATATGGCGTCGCAGGACTTTAATATCTCGTTCTCAAGGTTCTTCTCATGCGTGTCCTTGAGACCGTATAAAAATGACAGGCAGTTCATGTTTTTGGTTGTTTCATATATTACATTCATGAGCCGTTTTATCACACCCGGGTTTACGTTCAGGTTCAGGTAAAAAGAGAACGAATCGAAGATTATGTTTATATCCATAGTTCCCTCTGCTTCCGAGGCTATCTTCCCCAGGTTGGATTCCGTGAATTCAACGACCTTGGCATCTACGAATTCGTTGCCCACGTTATCGACCATCTCCCCGTGGGGGGTGATGTAATACGCACTGTATATGTCCACAAATACGATATTATCTGCTTTAAACCCGTAATTCTGGATATCGCGCATGACATACTTGGGATGCCTCTCGTTTGAAAAATAGTAGGTTTTTCGCGCCTGTGTGAACTGGTATAAGAATACTTCAGCCATGGACTTGGCGTCCGCAAATATATATACCACCGCGCCTGAGGGCAGCCCGCCCCCCAGCGTACGGTCAAGGATAGGTATAGCAGTTGTACGGTTTATCCTCTCCGGCACCTTTTCTACAACTTTTTCGGCAGCCGCCGCTACTTTTGCCTGCGGCTGGGGTTTTAATAACGTTGCAGTTTGCTCGTTCGCCATTATTTCCTTTAAAAACTATACTTTCTTAATTAATAAAACTATTCATTATGGTAATGATGATAATTACTCTACACACTCCCACGGAAGCCCTTAACGGTTTTAAAAAATAGCTTAAAAATTATATTATTCTCTGCCTTTCGTTTTTCTGGATTTATTTATAGAAGCCGTGCAGATTTTTATGCCTTTTTTTGCAGTCTTGCTGTCCGGTTTTAACTCAAGAGCTGACCTGTAACACTGCAGCGCACCCTCAATATTGCCCTTTTTATAGAGCGCACTGCCCTTGTTGTTTAGAACGATATGGTCATCCGGATTGAGCCCAAGCGCCTTATCATAGCAATCAATGGCTTCATCAAGCTTTCCTGTCCTGCCGAGTGCCAGTCCCTTATTGTTCCATGCCGTATTATTCCCTGGTTCTATATGCAGCGATTTATTGTAAGAATCGACCGCTCCTTCGTATTTTCCCTGGGAATACATTGTATTGCCCATGATCAGGTATTCTTCTGGTGTTTTAATTTTCTGCCCCCCCGTATCTGCTTCTGCCTGCCCGTGCAGGTGTTTATCAATGAAAGGGGCTGTTATATAAGCATCTACGGGTACAGAGACTATGCATTTTCCTGCATTTGCGGCTCTATCGATAGAGTCTGATACAGCTTTATCGGCAGAAAGCTCATGTTTTAATTCCTGCCCGGCTGAACTCATATCCGCCTGCTCAGGGAGAGGCGAAGAGATTGCAGGAGGTGTTGTTATCTCATTTAAGGGCTCCGGATTCTGGCAGGCTCCCTCAACAGCCCCTTCTACATGGCTCTTCAGCATATCGGCGGCTGGAGCGGCTTTTATCTCTATCAAGGGGGCTGTCATGCCTGTGTCCGCATTCCCGGCTCCTCCTGTTTTATCGACCGGAAGCGAAAGGAGATACTTCTCTATATCTGCCAGTTTATCATTGGCTATTGATTCTGCTTTCTCGATAAATACCTCAGGCTCGGATTTTTGTTTATCTGGTTTGATCTCAGCCTGCCCTGGGGCAGGCATCCCTGCCGCAGGGACTCCGGTAACGCCGGTTAAAACCGGGGCGCATGGATCCGTTTTTCCGGCGTCGGACACGGTGTCATTGTTTATGCTACCTGCACTGGCAATGGATACTCCGTTTTCCGGTTCCTTGTCAGCCTGTTTGATCGTCTCCTGTCCCGGGATTTCATTAATGGAGGCTGCCTTTTCAACTGGAGGCTCAGGCATGTCCGTGTCAGATTGTATGTCTGCCTGAACCTGATGCGGTATCTCCGGGGGAGCTTTAGCCTCATTTGTCCCTATCTGGTTATTTAAAGGCGCATTTCCAGCAACTGCTGATATATCCGCAGGGACTGTATTCGCTCTTTCGGCAGGTTCCACAGGCACAGGTGCCTGAACCGTCTCCTCTTTTAGAGGTAGAGCAGGCTGCGTCTCTGTAGCCTGTGAAGCCGGTATATCCTCCTTCGGCAGGGAAGCTGCTACCTTCCGCAGATCTATCTTATTATTATTTTCCCCCAGTTTTGCAATGGCGATCCCTTTGTTGCTCCATATTTTTTCAACCTTGGGGTTTAGCTCAAGCGCCTTATCGTACGATTCGACAGCCTCAACGAGCCTGTTCAGTTTTACAAGCGTCATTCCCCTGTTGTTCCAGGCTGTCTCATCCTTCGGGTCTATCGCAATGGATTTATCATAATCAGTAAGCGCCTCTTCAAACCTTCCGCTCTCGAAAAGCACATCGCCCCTGCTGCACCAGGCGTCGGCATCGCCCGGATTCACTGCCAGGAGCTTATCGTAGCATTCTATTGCCTCTGCCGGTTTGCCGAGCAGCGCAAGAGCGATGCCCTTGTTGTACATTACTTCCATGTCACCGGGATTTAACTCAAGCGCCTTATCATAGCACTGTATAGCTTCTGCCAGCCTGCCTGTCCTTGCCAGAGCCAGACCCTTATTGTTCCAGGCTTCCATTGACCCGGGGTTAATCTCAATGGCTTTATCATAACATTTGATAGCCTCTGCATACATGCTGCTCTCTACAAGGGCATTGCCCTTGTTGCCCCATACGCAGGCGTCGCTGTTCTCCTTGGCGGCATTACTGCCGTTGTTATCAGACCCGTTGCCTTTCGATAATTCTGCTTCCTTGGGCGGAATATCAAGCACGGTTTTCTTTTTTCCAAGAATCATGTGATGATGAACCTTGCCTCAGTCTATTATGATTATAATGAGATGTTCTGGTATTTAATACTTATTTTAAATCTTCCACGTACCGTCAGCTTGCTGAGTAAGCATTAACTCCTTTTCGTGTGAGACGTGTTTTATCAGGACAGAAAGAATACCCGCTTCCGGTTCACTCTCTTCAGGTTCAAGCGCAAATACATACGGTTCATCAATATCCCCATAATTTTCCAGAAGCTTTTCTATCATCTGCTCTCTGCTGTAGCCTTTTCCTGCCCAGTAGTCTTTATTCTTCTGCGACATCAAAATATCCAGTGCCTGCTCATCTCTGTTTGTGAGCATCTCGATAGCCGCCAGCGTCACTTCTTTTGGGTCAGAGAGGTTGTAGAGCAGGTTTTTATGCTCCGAATCCCACTTCACTTTACCGGGAACTATATATGGCACATTCACCCCGGACGTATTGATGATTTTCACTTCAACCGGGACTGAATACTCATTTTGTACACTTTCCACAAGCGCAGGATCTGGAGACCTTTCACCAAAATAGTACAGCGCTGCCACCCCCGCGGCAACTAATGCAACCAGGACTCCGAGGACGAGAATCACAGTAAAGACTATCTTATCGGCTGGTTTGCTCATGATTATTTATAATGCATATTATATTAGAATGTAATATATTTTATGGTAAAACAAGGGAAATCTACGCAATCTTTAATACTTCATAGAGTTTACTATTATCACTATGATAATAATAAAGGAGACGAAAAATGATGCCGGGCAGATAAGTCTGGACTACATAGCCGGAATTACCATTTTTATACTGTCATTTATTTTCCTTTATAATATTCTAACCAGTCTGCTTCTCCCGTTCCAGTTTAATTCTGACGAGGTCAAACCACTGGCTGATAGAACAGCTATGATACTTGTGGAAAGCACCGACGGGCTTACAGCCAGTACAAATGGTCCGAACATCATTGATAAAACAAAGATAATACAACTCAACACGGATTTGAACAACCCCTCAACCTACGACAATAAACGGGCTGAACTGGGTCTTGTGAATGGCAACTTAAAATACAACCTGAACGTTTCTTTACGCTACTTTAATTACAGTTTATATCCTAACTCGTCAAACCCGCTTATGTTAGGCGGGTCTATACCCGCTGAGAATACCAACGTGGGGCAAACAATACGCATGGTGTATCTGTCCCAGGATTCTAAACGGTTGATGCTTCTGGTAAAGGTGTGGATATGATGCAGAACGAAAAAGCCCAGCTATACACCATCGAAGGGATCGCCTCTGCCATGTTGCTAGTAATGGTTGTCATTTTCGTGGTGAGGGCAGCACCGATGACACCCAATACATCATCATCCGCGCACCAGTATTTAGAGGCACAACTTGAGACACAGGGGCAGGATTTGCTTATAATCCTTGATTATGTACCAGAAGGCAGCCTTAATTCTCCGCTCAAACAGGCGGTAATAGGCTGGACAGGTTTGCGGTTTGAGGGACAATCCCAGGTACTCCCGCAATCTTTAAACTATACGGCTAATGTACTTAAGGAGGCGCTGGCTGATGCCGGAATTGCTTATAACTTCGAGCTTTCTGTTGATACATCTTCAGGCGTTGCTACATATGGAATTCTCTGGAACGGGAAACCATCTGATAATGCTGTCATAGTTTCCAGAAAGATTGTTCTTCACGATGATGATGGTGTTGTGGCGACAGACAAGATCCAGGATATGGACCCCACTACTAAATTTTACAACATTGTAGATGTGAGGCTGACATTATGGCGAATGTAATATCTAACGATGATGGACAGCTCATGCTGCTGACAGTGTTTTTAATAGCTATCGGAGTTGTAAGCTTCACAGCGCTTCTTAACAGTATGGTTTTCTCTGCCAATATGCCGTCTACAGGGCTTGATTCATCAAAGCAGGATATCAGGGATTTAAGATCGCTCACCGAATCCGAGATAAAAACAGCTGCATTTTACTCCAATATCTCGGTGGCTGATCCTACGAATGAGACGCAGGTGAGGGCTTATTTTTTAAATTATATAAAAGCTTTTAATGATACGATCAAAAAATCTTACTCAGTACGCGGCGCGTCGGCAGAGATTGTTATGAACAATGTAACATTCAATAAGACAACAAGCAGTCTCAGTGTACTGGCATACTTTGTTGACCGGAGAAACCATACCTTCCCCAATGGCTCTCTGGTAATACCCATGGATGGCAACCAGACGAATATTATGAAGGTATACGGTCTCATCTATAAGACCGTAGACGGTTCCGGGACATCGGGGCTGAACAGTACAAGTATTCCGGTCTGGAACATTCTGCAAAATCCTGTTAACAGTTCGGTACCTGACTTCTACAGTACAATGGACACTAAAAATATCACTGGTGATGGAACCGTGCAGAGCAGGAACTACTCTGGCGGTCCTTTCATAATTGATGCAGGCGATATAGACGCAACAAAGAAACAGATGATACTGGCAGAGGCTGCAAATAAGAGCATCACAGTCCATGAGCTTGTCAACCAATTTTATTACACCTATTGCGTAAAGCTGGTCGTTCCGCCAAGAGTTGCGGTTTACCCGAAAGGTGATTCCTATACCCGGGATGTAATGGAGCCGTATTATAGAGATGGAGAGGTGCCGTATACTGAACTTGATAATACTGATATATTAAACGGGAATCTTTCGAACTATGATATACTCACAATTCCTCATCACGATATGTACGATGAGCCAGCAAATGTAATAACAGCAATCGTCGGCTGGGTAGCTAACGGTGGTATTTTACATGCGGAGTGTATGGCTACCGATACAATGGACAGAGCTGTGGAAACAAGAGCCGGGGGAGCAAAGCCATGGTACGGGTTTATAGGGATATCTGGCAGTGGTAACGATTTACCATCCGGCGCTACGTATATGAAGCTTTTAGATAACAACACCAACGGCTCATACTTTAACAAGTCGCCACCAATGACACTCCCCGGGCTTGCAGATCCGGGAGCGCCTTACAGCCCGCTCACCCAGACAAGCAACATAAGCGGGATTCTTGGACCCGAAAGTGGAGCAACAGAAGCTTTTTCCCTGCGCGATAATTCAAGCCAGGTAAATCCTGCCACTAACATACTCGGACATGCATCCTGGGGAAACGGAACTTCAATCTACAACGATTATGATAGTGACGGCACCAAAGAGCCTCAATTGATATACGTGGAAGCGCCTTATGACAATGGGCTTGTGGTATATATTGCAGGGCATAACCTTACCAAGCGTACGGGCAGCGCAGAGAGGTTTATATTTGAGTCGTTCTTCGCAGCTTCCATGAAGCAGGAGGCTGTTACCGTTGTTTCGGCTAAGAACCTGAATGTCACAATAAGATACGATAACGGTAAAGTAAAATATGAGGATACTTTTCTTATAAATACATGAGGTGTTATTCTTGATATTAAAAAGGATAATTTCAGATGAATCAGGTCTTACCGTAGCAGTCGAGACCATCCTGCTTTTCAGTATTTCCGTTATTTTTCTGGGGATGATATTCCTGTCGTTCCAGGGTATGACCGAGAGCCAGGGTAAAGTCCTGATGCAGGAAGAATTCCAGGCGATCGGTCAAAATGTCGCTAAAAAGTTATCTGATATGAACATGGAAGCCAAGGCAAGTCTTGCAGCAGGGTCAAACGTTACAATCAAATCTGAATTCTCGATGCCTGCAAAAATATCTGATAACACCTACACGGTCAAATTAATGGATGGTAAAATCCTGGTCGAATCAACAAGCGGTCCGTACGTGAGCGTCGAGGTACCCCTGAGCGCAGACATAGCTGTGGCGGAAAACAGCTCGATTTACAGTTTCGACGAAACGCACAGCCTGGAATATGATTCGAGAAGCGGTGCAATGTTTTTCAAAGACGGAGGTGTGACGCCCCCGCCGGACTACAACAGCCCGACCATCGAAATTATTTCCCCGCCCGCGGGTACAAATCTCACCGGTAATGCGAAGATCAATGTAAGTGTGTGGGACGACGTTATTGTGACCCGTGTGGATTATCAGGTGGACGGAGTTTACAAATATACCGCAGGTTCCCCTTTCAACTGGTCATGGGATACAAAAACAATGTTTGACGGCAACTATACAGTGACCGCTATTGCATATGATGGTGCAGGGCATTCAAAACCCGCCTCGCGCTATTACAACATATCCAACCTTGTTACTGACCCTCCTGTGATTACCGTGCTCTCCCCCGCGGATCTATCAACCACAGATTTCCGCAAACCCACGATAGAAGTGCAGATAAGCGATGATCTGGGAATAGATTTCTCATCTATCAGTTTATTAGTCGACGGCATAAACAAGATTGCCAACGCCACATTTTCAGATAACACTACAAAACATACTACAATCAGGTATACGCCTGCGCAGAGTATGGCTGTAGCTCCTCCTCCTCATATCGTAATTATCACTGCGAGTGATATGGACAGCATAAAGCACGAGTCCAGTTCTTCCTGGTCATTTGAGATTACCCCGATAACAGATACTGACAGTCCTTCAACAACCATACTATATCCGATTTTAAGCAGCTCCCTCTCACCGGGTTCTCCCATACTGGTAACGTACACGGCATCGGACGGCACTTCGGGTCTTGATAATCTATCCATCAACGTTACGCGCAACGACGGGGTTGTGTATTTGCACAATGAGACTGTTTCCATATACCCCACTGTGGTGTACACTATAAATCCCGCCTGGACATATGAGTTCGTCGACACGTACGTGGGCGGCAAGAACTACACATACAAGATTACTGCGTACGACAGGAACGGGAACTCTGCCTTTGCTGTCGTAGGACCGTTAAATGTAGCGCTTCCAGGTCAGGCGAGCGAACTTGAAGTTGATACGAGCGGAGCAACATCTAGCGGCTCCAAATTGCAAGACATTAAGCTTAAGGATAATGTTTCAGACAGTGTGTACCCGACCATAACAAGGGTAAATATTTCATGGAGCGGTAGTGGACAAATTGAAAAAGTGAAGTTTGATGGTTCCACCTACTGGGCATGGAACGGAGCAGGTACTCCAGATGGAAAGCAGAATTCAGGGACCATACTGACCTTGGGATCCGCATATACAACATCTAGTGTATTTAAAAATATGGAAATAACGCTCTCAACTGATGTAGCTGGCAAGACTTTTACCATAGTATTCTATTTGAGCGACAGCACAACAAGTACGGTTACCTTCACAGCACCATAGTAGGAGGAACATGAAAAATCTCATTCAATCTGAAAGTGCAGTTTCCGAATCGATAAGCTTCGTATTGACTCTTGGGATTGTGATCCTCTCAAGCGCACTTGTTTATTTTGGAGGTGCGCCAATACTTGATAAATCCGAAAAAACAACACATTTTCAGGAGATGGAGAACAGCTTTTCCTATTTATCTGAGAACATTGATAAAGTAGGTTCAGACCGGGCACCTATCAGAACAACGGAACTGAAAATAAAAGGGGGTTCCCTGACCGTAGCCCATGATAGCATGATTACAGTAGGTGGCATTCCTTACGCTCTCGGCTCTGTAGAGTACATATACGAAGGTAAAACGATTGCATACGAGAACGGAGGCATATGGACAAAATACCCGGAGGGAGCCGTGATAATGGTATCAAAGCCTTCTTTCTCTACAGGGAACGTTACCACGATACCTGCCCTGGAATTAATAGGTGACTACCTGATAAGCGGGGAAGGGATTATGAGAATCAATGCCAAGACTCTCTCTTCTTCCCTGTTGTCCATCAATGCTGTAAATGGTAACGTATCAGTTGTGATTAACAGCAGTTACTACAGAGGATGGGCGGAATACCTGGAGGATATTGGCGCGAAAGACATAGCGATTGATAGCGCAAACACCACTGTGTCATCGAACATTACTACTGAAGTAGTGAACGTGGACAGTAGCAAGATAATAACCAAAATACTGGAGGGCTAAAATGAACTCTCAAAAAATCAATATCATAAAATCCGAAGATGCAGTCTCAGAGACCATAGGCTATTCTTTCATTCTGGGTATCGTAGTAGTTGCGGTCGGCATCATGGTAGTCGCTGCGTACCCCATTCTATCAAGCATACAGGATACTGCGCTCATGGAGGCTGAATCCGAGGCACTCACTATGCTGAGCGGAAGGATGAACATGGTCGCTCTTGGAGCTACACCCTCCCAGGTCACACGTATGGACCTCAATGGCGGGACTATGAACGTTTATAATACTACAGGCAACCGGTTGAGTATAGTCGTGGCTAATGAGACTGGTTACCAGGTTGAAATATTCAATAAATCGCTGGGCAAGGTTGAGTATGCCGTGAACGATAACATAATTGCGTTTGAGAACGGCGGAATGTTCAGGAAGTACCCGTCCGGGGACCCGGTGATGATGACGCCTCCCGAGTTCCACTACAATGGTGAAACGCTGACATTTCCTATTCTAAGAATCAATAATGCAGCCTCCGCTGGAGGGAAAGGAGTTATCAGTATCTATTCAACATCGGCGGACCCGCCCAGAAGAATCTACCCTAACTTGACATCGAGCACTTTTATAAACCCTCTTATAGGCAAGCAGATAAGAATCAGGTTGAAAAGCGACTACTATAAGGCATGGGCGAAGTACATAGAGGAGAGGACCGAGGTTGTCCCGCTCGCTAACGATATAGACCATGAAGTACTGGTTTCGTTTAACTCAAAGCCTTCTGATGAGCCCACAGATCTCAAGATGCCAATCGAGATAGTAGGAATAGACACGACGAATAGTACGCCGCTTAACAAGTTTATGTTTAATCTCTCGGATGTGGATGCTAGTTTTCATATGGTTCTGCGCGCTCCTTTACAGAATTCAAACGAACTCGTGGTAGAAATGCAGAAGAACGGGGGCTTGGGACCCGCTGGCATGACCATCTGGGTATCGTATAATAAAGATGGCTATAATGAGAGCTGGAAGACAGACACACTAGCAGTAATTAATGGGGATATTACATCGATAGACCTGCTTAATTCAAGCGTATCATCTTATTATGACACGAATGATGCATCAGGTACATGGGTTAACGAGAGCTCATATAGCGGGATTTATATAAAATCTGGCAATAACGGTCCAGTGCCGCTCGATTTTGTATTACAGCACTATATTAAATTGGTCAGCAGTACAGGTACGTTTGCAATATATAATAGTTCCAAACCCAACGAATGGAAGGGCTTTAACCCGACGAATTCAACGTTTGCGCTTGATTATGATATCATCCCTCCGACCATCAGCTATATGCAAATCGTGGATCATAGTGTGAATGTCAGCTTTTATTAAAGCTTCTGGATTTTCTTCACATATATATAGAGGGGAACAGCCAGAACAGCATACAGTCCAAGAAAAACAAGCTCTTCAGTGCCTGTAGCACCGGCTGACATCCTTGCGACAAGATTAAAAGGGGATTCGGCAAAGATATATCCTGACAGGAACACAGGTATAAGAATAAGGGAGTACAGGTACTGTGATATCGCCCTGTCTCTGTATTTGACAGCAATAATGGCTCCGATCATGACAATGACCTCCGCAACTATGCTTACTAACAGCAGTATGCCCCAGGTATTGTAGATCTCTATGCGGTTCAAACGCATAAGAGAAAGCCACAGGAGCGCCTGGAGCGGGACGATAATTACCGCTGTCAGCATCTTGCCGTCCAGTATCTCCTGGAAAGAGACGGGAGAGACCTGCAGCAGCTCCATCGTTTTCCGCTCGTATTCCTCGGTGAGCATATCTATTATCAGACCGCCTGAGATGAAAACCGGCGTGAAGACCAGGAGAGGTATAAGTACCCCGTATATGAACTCAAAATAAGTTGAAGTTTTCTTAGGCACCTCATCGACATATAACCTGACAGGTTTGAACCCTATCCTGGGGCTCCTCACATCCCGCACAAAAGCCTCGTACTCCTCAAGGGGTTTTTTCAACTGCAGGGTGACAAGGGTGCCTTTAATATCAGATTTCGGCAGGTAGAGCACAAGCTGGACGATCTCGCTGCCGTAAGCACTGACAGGCGGCACTACGAGGATGGCATCTATCCTGTTCCTGTTAAAATCAGAGAGAGCGTAGCTTAGATCCCCGTAATAGTATGGTTTTACCTGGCTTTTTTCGATGAACTGTATTACCTCACCTCCTCCTACTATCCCGATCTCTGTTCTCTCCGTGCTGTACCTATCCAGAGCCACAGGATCAAATAGGGAGGCCAGACCAATGACGAGCAGGGATGAGAACGAGGCTATCAGCAACTGGATAATGATCGCAAGTACCAGCGTCTTCTCCATGAGAAGTGAGCTTATCTCCTTTTTAGCTATGAGCAGGGTTTTACCCAGACAAAACCCCCCTTATGAGATAGAGGTTATATGCAGAATGGACTGCGGCTGCCAGTATTAGCGAACCCGTGTAATTCCGTGCCCCGAAGTATCTCATACAGAGCGAAGCCAGGGTCGTACTTGTAACGTGCAGCATGAGCGGGAATACAAGGAGACCTATTCCCATCACCGAGCCGAAGACGGAATCGGCTATGCCTGCAATAACCGCAAGCAGAATGAGCTTTTCGCCTATAAAAAAGCCGGTACCCGCATAGATTCCGAACTTTAAGGCGTTCCACGTTGTGACGCCGGATAATTTCCTTGAAAAAACAGTGTATATCCCTGCTGATTTTACAACCTCCTCGATGAACGCCGCAAGGAGAATGAAGATGATTACCCCGTAGCGTATGGGGAGGTTGAACATCAGTACGATCATTATCAACTGGATGGAATACACGAGCGGGAGGAGAGCTATGCTTAAAAAGAAAAGCGGGGCAGGAACACGCTCGATGAATACTTGTATGGAATCGACAAGCTTGCCTTTAATGGGCTTCTGAGTGAACAGGTCCTCCTCGCGGTAGATGAAGATGCCG
>JAPMTX010000005.1 GCA_026552855.1 Candidatus Methanoperedens sp.
AGCGCGGCTCAGCCATCGAGATAGTGGAGATAGATGGGAAATTCGTGATGCAGGTAAAGCCTGAGTATGCTGATAAGGTGAGGCACATCGCGCCAAAGGAACTGCGCTCTCCTGTGCTGCGTACGCTCTCCATGATAGCGTACCACCAGCCCATTACAGTTGCAGAGCTTGTGGACAGGCGGGGCGCGGCTGCTTACGACCATGTGAGGGACCTTGAGGAAAGAGGGCTGATATCAGCCACTCCCCACGGCAGGACACGGCTGCTCCAGACCACGCCCAGGTTCGCCGAGTACTTCAACCTCGATTCTTCCGACCCTGAGGCAATTAAACGTAAGATAATAGAACTTGCGCGCGAGCAGAGGATGGGGCTTGATAAGTGGCTCGGCAAGCAGGGGATAGGCGTAACCCCGATGTACGAATCGCTGATGCAGCTCTGCGGGATTGCGGAATACGAGGTCGTGAACCCGTATAACCCGGACGATGAGCAACGCGACAGGATTCAGGACATGGGAGTGCTCGTGGTCTCAAAAGGCTACCAGGAGCGCATCAGCCAGTATTTTGACGGAAGGATAATCGAGGTCACTGCGACAACGTTCGATGACCTGATCAATTCGATAAACATACTGGCTGAATACGGAAGCAGGATAAAGGTAAAGGAGAGCATCGAACATATCTCGGAACTGAAGGATGAATATATCGAGAAAACGTACTCCATTACCACAAAAGTTGCGCCGCAGACGGAGATGGTAGCGCGCATGATCAATGAGCTGCACCTTGGGATTTCGTCGGATGGAGTGAAGATAGCGCCCGATTATGGAACATCGAGCGAAGGAAAGGAGATAGGGACTGGGGCTGATATCCTTGTGCCCACGCATAAGAACGCCGAAGTGGATGTGGTGAAGAGGATACGCCAGAGGTATGATGCTGTGATAGATGGATTGAGGAAGATGAAAAAATAGAGTTGTCTCAACACTCTCTCTCGATTTCTTCCCTCGCCCATAGATATAGTTCAAGGCTCATCCTGAAATCCCCCGTCGCAAGTCTGTTAATGATCTCTAAACCCTCCCCGCCTGTTAATCTGCCGGCTCTTACAGAGGCGACTATCAGCCCTATCAAACCTGTGAAATTTAACCCTTTTGTCTCTGCGTATCTCCTCGCATTCGCCTCATCAAGCACCAGCCTGTCGCCGGGCTTTGCCGCAAGAAATAAGCTGGCTTCTCCCTTATCCAGTCCGTATTTCCTCAATTCGACCGGGTTTCCCTCGTAATCGGCAATACGAATCCAGCCGTCGAGTGCTTCCCTGAAGGCTTCTGCATCCGGTGATTCCTCTTTCAATATCTCATGCTGAACTGCATCGGTGATATATATCTCTGTAAAAACTGTCCTGAGTATGTACAGTTTGCCTATCCTTGCAAGGGCGATGAGTGTGGATGAATCAACAAATATTCGCATTACTGAGCCAGCCCGCTGCCTCTTTTGCGTCCCTCTGTGCCTCACTTACGCTCTGCTTGAAAAAGGGTATATTTCTCTCTGAGAGATATTTTGCCATCTGCTGTATCGAAACCCCCGCGAACTCAGCCGCCCTGCATAAGGTGAACTCATCATCTATGTACTTCTCCGTAGCGATCTTCATGCGCAGTTCTTTGATGCCACCCTCGATTATCCTCCGTATAACCTCTGATCTGGATGAACTGAGCATTTCGGCGAGTTCATTCAAAGCCCGCATGTTTTTATCATCGATTCTGACCTGCATGCTTTCCATGTTAATTACATTGTAACCAGATGTAATTAAACTTTCCATCGAAATAGCAGGTCAATAACCGTACGGCGACCGCCCTGCCATACCGAATATAAACGTCGCCATAACTGCAACCAAAAGGATAGTCAGTATGATGCCTACTATTATTAGTAAAGCAAATGCCAGTACCGCCCTTCCGGTCGTAAGCTCATGGAGCTGCCGGATCCCGACGATTTCCACGACAAGCGACCATATCGCAGCGATAAAGCCTATAAATGGGATCCAGCCGAGCAATAGATACGGGGTAGACCCGTACATGCCAGCCTTTATGGTCTGTGCTATACCCTTTCTTCCGCCTACTATATAAACGAAGATATGGAGTATCACTCCGCCAATGAATGCTCCTGCGATCGCAAATACAAGGAACATCACGAAGAATATAACCGCAGCGCCTATTCCAACACTAGCGCCCATCATCGTTCCCAGGCTCCCGAATCCCATCATAGAACCCGTAAGGCTGCCTACGAATGCAAACATAAGGGCAAAAAGTGCCGAATATATTACGGCGATTATGGCGTAGTATTTTACCGCTTCTTCAAGAGGCTCATCTCTCACAGCATCGAATGTTTTTGATGGCTCCATCAAAAACCCTTTCACTTTTTCAAGGAAGTCCATTTAGTACCACCTTTTATAAAAGAAATGTCTTAATATATAAAATTTTGCATGATTAATAGTGTAGAGTGCTATGGCGTCAATACAGGTGGGAAAAATGCCGATTTCAAGCGTACCAGCAAATCTTTATATAGGCTGAACGCAAATTGAGATTATACTGAACAATGTTAAGTAAATAAACAAGGTTTATAATTTATGGGAATCACAGAAAGAAAAGAACTTGAAAAGCAAAAGATGCGAAAGCTGATTCTCAAGACTGCAATGAAGCTGTTTCTCGAAGAGGGTTTCGAGAATATTACAATACGCCGCATTGCAGAAAAAATCGAATACAGCCCGGCAACTATTTACCTGTACTTCAAAGATAAAGATGAAATCCTTTACACCCTTCATAACGAGGGGTTTGAAGAGCTATACAGGCGGCAGCTATCAACACTTTCTATTAAGGATCCACTGCAGCGGCTTCGCGAGCAGGGCGAGGTGTATATTTCATTTGCTCTGGAAAACCCTGAGTACTACGATCTGATGTTCATAATGAGAGGCCCTGCAAAGAAAATAATAGAAAAGAAAGAGCGGGATATCGGCATGCGTTCATACGAATTTCTTAAGGAAAATGTAGAGGAATGTATGGAGGCAGGATTGCTCCCTGAAGCGAACGTCGATGTAGCGGCGTTCTCTTTGTGGTCGCATGTTCATGGTATCGCATCGCTTATTATTCGGGATAGATGCACAACGTTTTCCGGGGAGCAGATAGGTTATTTAGTTAAAGGCTCTCTCAATTTTATGCTGGATGGCATTCTTAATAAAGGTCATAATTTAAATTGTGGACCCAAGGAGTTAAAAGTTGGAGGAAATCAATGAAAATAATATATACTCTTGTTATATCGATTCTGCTGGCATCAGCAGTAAATGCACAGGCGCAGCCTTTCGA
>JAPMTX010000006.1 GCA_026552855.1 Candidatus Methanoperedens sp.
TAGTACGCGCCGATGATCGTATTGAGCCAGTAGGCTACGAGCCTGTAGAGCCAGGTCGCAGGTCCTGCTATCTCAGCCGGTATCCCGCTGAATATGAAAAGCCCTGCCATGGTAACGTCCACGATGCCAAGACCGCCCGGAAGGAACAGGGGGAGCCAGCTGCTCATCATAGAGATGGTATATGTGATTACAAGCACACTGACGTGGATATGCGTATATCCCAGGGAAAGGAAAACCGCATATATTGCCAGGATATCGAAAATCCAGCCCAGGAAAGAGAATATTGTGGCTCTGATTATGCCCTTTTTATTATGCTGTATGCTTCTTAGACCGCCGTGGAACGAATTAATCGATTCCTCGACTGCCTGTGCGTACGCCTTGTGATCAAAACCTTTTCTTACAAGTCCTATAAAAGGTACGAAGAACCTGATAGTTGACTGAACAAATGATGAAAGTTTATCTTTCCTGATGTAGAAATAGATGATGAGACCGAACATACCGAAAGCAATCCCGAGAGAGAACATCAGGGCTATTATCTGCAAAGTATCGAGCTTAAGCTCAGGTTTGGAGAACAGGAGCCCTATGCCCAGACCGCCGATGACCAGAAAAGGGAACATGTTAAGCATCCTCTGTGAAACAACTCCAGCAAAGCATTCGGCTTTGTTGGCTCCGGTCTCTTTTCCGAGGAGCATCGCCTTTACGGGTTCTCCGCCTGTCCCGAACGTGGGGGTTATATTGTTAATGAATGTCCCCGCCATGTAGAACTTGAACAGCTTATAGAAGCTGATATCCATGGGTATGAGAAGCCGCCATGTTATCGTGAACACTATTATGTTCAGAAAATTAAATAATATCACAAGCAGAAAGAGCAGTTTGTTGACGCCGCTTATCCTGGAAAGAAACTCCTCAAGACCAATCTTGTTCGTGAAAAAAACGAAAATTATGGCGCCTATCGCAATAACGTACCCGATGTTTCGTATCTTGAACCGTTCCATGGAATCCCCTCGATACTTGCATTAGCACTAAATAAAATTGCTGGTGCAATGCAAATGATTTAAATATCTAAAAGTAATATCATCTGTTGCCATTAGAGTTTTTAACTTTAAAGGCAAGAGGGTACAAAATGCCATCAATGAGCGAAGATGCAGTATTTAAAGCGTTATTGAAGAACAAACCGCAGCAGACAACTCAGCCAGATCAAAAAAAGGCTGAAGCTCCTGTAAAAAATGTTCCCAGAGCATCTGCCGCATCAAGCGAGGATGCGTTGTATAAAGCGTTATTGAAGAACAAACCGCAGCAAAGCCAGGTGCAGAAGGCTCCTCCTGTGCGTACTGAGACCCCGGCACCGCAGGTTCACACAGAGCCGGTTATCGAGGCTGCTGCAATCCCCCCAACCGCTGCCCCAGCCCCTGCTCAGGAGCAGATAGACCAGGTCGCTGAATCGATAAAGAACCTGACCGCAAGCGTGAACCTGGTGTACGGGCTGATGAAAACAGCGGTCATCGTGATGATATTGATACTTATCGTCGGACTGGCAAATCTCATCAGAGTTTAATTTAAATGTACTTTTTTATTCATTGAAGCAGCTAAAACCTGCTTCATACTGTTTGGATTGTTCAGCTCATTATTTTGATCTGGGTTTTAAAATAGTAAAGTTCATTAAAGCAAAGGCTTATTACGTTTAATTCAGATTGCAGGGAGCATTATGATTACAAAGAAAGACCTTGAGCACGTAGCATGGCTGTCCCGCCTGGAGCTAAGCGAAGAAGATAAGGAGAAATACGCGCCCAGGCTCAATTCTGTTCTTGATTATTTCGGGGAGCTTGATGAAGTGGATACCGGGGGCGTCGAGCCCACCTACCATGTGCTGCCGATGAACAACGTGTTCAGGGAGGATGAGGTTAATTCGCCGACAAAATCCCTGACGCAGGAAGAGGCGCTCTCCAATGCACCGAAGAGGCAGGACGGGTTCTTTAAGGCGCCAAGGATGATGTAAGATGTGGCAGAGTATCAATGAGCTGAAGGAAAGAATACACGCAGATTCCTCCGAAGAGATCGTGGCTGAGTATCTGGAGAGGATAGGCTCAAGCAAACTGAACGCTTTTATCACTGTTGACAGGGAAGGTGCCATCTCGCGCGCCAGGGAGATAGACTCAGAAGGCAGCGACGGGGTGCTGGCTGGCATACCAATCGCGATCAAGGATAATATCTCTACAAAAGGCTTACTTACAACATGCGCATCACATATACTGAAAGGGTACGTACCGCCCTATGATGCTCATGTCATCGAGAGGCTGAAAGAGGCAGGAGCCGTGATTATCGGTAAGACGAACATGGACGAGTTCGCCATGGGCACATCGACAGAGACGAGCTTCTACGGTCCCACAAAAAACCCGTGGGACATGGACAGGGTGCCCGGAGGTTCATCCGGCGGAAGCGCAGCTGCAGTAGCTGGCGGTGAAGCGCCGCTGTCTCTTGGCTCTGATACGGGCGGCTCTGTCCGCTGTCCTGCCTCATTCTGCGGCATCGTCGGATTAAAGCCAACGTACGGCGTCATATCCCGCTACGGGCTCATCGCATATGCAAACTCGCTTGAACAGATAGGACCGTTCGCCACTAATGTTCGCGATGTTGCCGCCTTTTTCGATGTGGTCGCAGGTCACGATACACGCGACTCGACATCGGTCGATAGAAAGGTAAATTATTCCTCCGCGCTTCAAAACGATGTCAGAGGTTTGAAGATAGGTGTACCTCAGGAATATTTCGGGGAAGGGACTGATGAGAAAGTAGAAAAGGCTGTAAGAGATGCTATTCATACGCTTGAAGACCTGGGAGCAAGCTGGACGGAGGTTAAAATGCCGCATACAAAGTACGCGCTGGCAGCGTACTACGTTATCGCCATGAGCGAAGCCTCCTCTAACCTTGCGCGGTTTGACGGGATGAGGTATGGCTTGCGTACCGAGGACAGCGACTGGCACACAACGTTCTCGCAGGTGAGAGCAGCCGGCTTCGGGGAAGAGGTAAAGCGGAGGATCTTACTGGGCACGTTCGCACTCTCAGCAGGTTATCACGATAAATACTACTTGAAAGCCCTCCGCGTACGGACGCTTGTAAAGCAGGACTTTGACCGCGCATTCAGGGACGTGGATGTTCTCATAGCGCCGACAATGCCGTACCCGGCTTTCAGGCTCGGGGAAAAAATAGGCGACCCGCTTTCGCTGTACCTTGCGGATGTGGATACTGTGCCAATAAACCTGGCTGGTGTTCCGTCCATCTCTGTGCCGTGCGGTTTCTCGGACGGGCTGCCCATAGGGATGCAGATAAT